>CAIYSZ010000008.1 GCA_903928965.1 uncultured Pseudomonadota bacterium | reverse complement strand
TCTGACCGAAGCCAGTTTGTCGCAAGGGTTTCCTATTCCTAGGGGTACTTTATTGCGCAGTCAGATCGCCAAGGGTGAACAAACCGCCTGCGAATACAAAACGGCTCACACCGTTGATTTATGGCCGCTGGAAATTTCTCATTTAGAGTATCTGCCGAGTCTGGCGGCCATTTCCGGTCATGATATTATCCTGCCCAAAAATATTACCCCTATTAAAGCCGCCATCCGCATTGGGTTAAAAACCACGCTGAGCGTTAATTTTTCGCAAATGCCTTTGCAAAAATTACCCCTGTTTTTGCGGGGCGCGGGGGGCATACCTTACCGTATGTATGAACAACTGCTAGCCAATAGCGCGGGAATAGCCTGCAAGTTTAAGCGCGGCGGCGTGGAATCGGTGCAAGTGCTGGCCGGGAAATATTTGCGCGGCATGGGTTTTGATAAAGATGAGGCCTTGTTGCAACAAACGCCGCGTTCCTTTGATGGTTACCGAATTTTGCAAGAATATTTTGCTTTCCCGGAGCGTTATCTATTTTTAGAGCTGCATGGCTTGGCGCCATTATTAAATGACTGCGAAGCCCAAGAAGTGGAACTGTTTGTTTTACTGGATCGTAGTGACGTTAATCTTAATCATGCACTCGATAAAAGTAATCTGGCTTTATTTTGCGTGCCTGCCATCAATCTATTTCCTAAACGCACCGACCGAATTAATATAGAGCAAAGCCAATCAGAGTACCACATCGTTGTTGACCGCACTCGCCCCATGGATTACGAAGTGTATGCGGTCAATCAAGTGGTCGGCTATGGCAACCAGCAACGCACCGAACAAACTTTTCAGCCGTTTTACGGTTCTAAAAGCGCTTACCAAAATCAGTCTGAAACCGGGTTTTATACCCTGAGAAGACATAAACGCGTATTGTCCACCAAACAACGGCGCGAAGGCGTGCGTTCCAGTTATATCGGCAGTGAAGTGTATTTATCTCTGGTTGACGCGCTCCAGGCGCCTTTGTCGCCTGACATTAATCAATTGGCGCTGGACACTCTTTGCACCAACCGCGATATGCCTTTGATTTTGCCGGTTGGCTTAGGCGATACTGATTTTACGCTGCAAATCAACGCCCCCGTTAAAGCCATCCGTTGCATTGCCGGCCCGACTAGACCGCTTCCGGCGGCGTTTGAGGGGGATAACCTTTGGCGGTTGATTAATCATTTGTCTTTGAATTATTTATCATTGATCGATAGCGACGCGCAACAGGGCGCGGCGGCTTTACGCGAATTGTTAAGACTTTATACCGATAATCGTGAACCTTCAATCAAAAAACAAATTGAAGGCGTGGTTTCCATTGCGGCAAAAAACATAGTCCGGCGTATTGATATAAAAGGCCCCATGGTGTTTGGCCGTGGTTTGGAGATCACGGTGGTATTGGATGAATCGGCATTTGAAGGCGGCGGCTATTTTCTGCTAGGCGCCGTATTGGAACAATTTTTTGCCCGTTATGTGTCTATCAATTCCTTTGTGGAAACCGCTATTCGTACCACGGACCGTGGAGAGGTGGCCCGATGGCCAGTGAGAATCGGCAATCGGCATACGCTTTAATAGAACAGCTGGAACAAGCTGCCGAGCGGTTTGATTTTTTCGCCGCGCTACGTCTGATTGACGCCATTAATCAGGATAAACCCATGCTGGGCACGGGTATAAAAGCCAGTGATGATGCGGTGCGATTGGGGCAAGACCCTGAGCTGCAATTTATGGGTTCATCTCTGTCGTCTTATACGCCGCAAGACAGCGGCAAGCCGCGTTTAGCCGTCAATTTTTTTGGTTTGTTCGGGCCGCATGGCGCTTTGCCCTTGCATTTGACCGAATATGCCCGCGAACGCATGCGTTTTCATCATGATGCGACGTTTGTGCGTTTTGCCGATATTTTTCATCAGCGTATGCTGTGTCTTTTTTATAGGGCCTGGGCCAATTCGCGGCCGACGGTGGCGTATGACCGGCCCGCTTCCGATCGCTTTGCATTTTATACGGGCGCCTTAATGGGCATTGGCGGCCCTGCTTTTCGGGATAGGGACGCTTTGCACGACCATGGCAAATTGTTTTATGTTGGACACTTGGCTAGCCAAACCAAATGCCCGGATAATCTGCAAGCCATGATTACCGAGGTGTTGGGTATTCGGGTGCTTATTCAGGAATTTGTGGGTGAATGGATGCGCATAGACCCGAGCGAGCATAGCAGCTTAGGCTTGTCGCCCCGTGTCGCTACCTTAGGGCAGTCGGTCATATTAGGCAGTTCGGTGTGGGGTTGCCAGCATAAATTCCGTATGCTGTTGGGACCCTTAACCTTAAGCCAATATGAGTCTCTATTGCCCGGCGCGCTTGGGTTGACCTTATTGACCGCAATCGTCCGCAATTATGTGGGCGATGAGCTGGTATGGGATGCCAATCTGGTGTTGAAACAAAACGAAGTGCCGGCCGAATTGGCTTTAGGCGCGCCGCCGCGGCCTACGAAAACCAGCATGAATGGAACCGCCCGTTTAGGCTGGACAACGTGGCTTGGGCCTCGGCCCAGTCGGCGGGATGCCAATGATTTAATACTTAAACGCTCTATTTAACAGTATATCCTTATAATAATTCGATAATCAATCAAGGACAAATTATGGCCGAAATTAGCCGCGTAAAACTGTTTGGCAAACTGAATCCCGTTTGTTACAAAGCCATAGAAGGCGCCACCGTTTTTTGTAAATTGCGAGGCAACCCTTATGTCGAGCTGGTGCATTGGTTGAACCAATTGTTGCAATTGCCGGATTCTGACTTACAGCGGCTGATTAGGCATTATCAACTGGATGTTTCGCGCTTGGCTAAGGATGTTACCGACTCCTTGGACAAGTTGCCGCGCGGTTCTACCGCCATCTCGGATTTTTCGACGCATATTGAAGATTCGGTAGAGCGCGGCTGGGTTTATGGTACGTTAATGTTCGGCGAAAGCCAGGTGCGTAGCGGACACTGGATGGTGGGTTTGTTGAAAACCAAATCCCTGCGCAATGAATTAGTCGGTATTTCAAAAGAGTTTGAAAAAATCAAACCCGATTCCTTGACCGATGAGTTATCGGCCATTGTGTCCGGTTCACCGGAAGAGGGTTTGGCGGCGTCCGACGGCTTTCAGGCCGCTCCCGGCGAAAACAGCGGCGCCATTGCGCCGGCGGCCATGGGTAAGCAAGAAGCGCTCAAACAATTTACCGTGGATCTGACCGAACAGGCGCGGCAGGGCAAAATTGACCCGATTGTTGGCCGCGACGAAGAAATCCGCCAGATAATTGACATTTTAATGCGCCGCCGGCAAAACAATCCTATTTTGACCGGCGAGGCCGGCGTGGGTAAAACCGCCGTGGTTGAAGGCTTTGCGCTTAAAATTGTGGCCGGCGACGTGCCTCCCTCGTTGCGCGACGTTAGTTTGCGCACGCTGGACGTCGGTCTGCTGCAAGCCGGCGCCAGTATGAAAGGCGAGTTTGAAAACCGCTTGCGGCAAGTGATTGAAGAAGTGCAGTCGTCGCCGAAGCCGATTATTTTGTTCATAGACGAAGCCCATACCCTGGTGGGCGCGGGCGGCGCGGCGGGCACCGGCGATGCCGCCAATTTGTTGAAACCCGCTTTGGCGCGCGGCAGTTTGCGGACCGTGGCGGCCACCACCTGGGCGGAGTATAAAAAGCACATTGAGAAAGACCCGGCGTTGACCCGCCGTTTCCAAGTGGTGCAAGTGTTGGAGCCTAGCGAGGACAAAGCCATCGGCATGCTGCGCGGTATTGTGTCGGTGCAAGAAAAACACCACCAAGTGCTGATTTTGGATGAAGCCTTGGAAGCCGCCGTCAAGTTATCTCATCGTTATATCCCGGCCCGGCAATTGCCTGACAAAGCGGTAAGTTTATTGGATACCGCTTGCGCTCGCGTCGGCATTAGCCAACATGCGGTACCGGCGGAAGTGGATGACAGCCGGAAACGGATTCAAGCCCTGGAAACCGAGCTGAAAATTATTGCCCGTGAAAAAGCGGTGGGCGTGGAAGTGAGTGAGCGCGAACAACAGGCTACTGAAAAATTGCAGGCTGAACAAGCCCGGTTAACCGAACTGGAAACCCGTTGGAACGCCGAAAAAGAATTGGTCGGCAAAATTTTGGATTTACGCGCCAAGCTGCGGGCGGCGGGTCTGGCGGTGGATGGTGAAGCCGAGACGAACCCGGAAGATCAAGACCGCGAAGCCTTATTGCATGAATTGCAAAGCTTGCAAAACCAATTGCACCAACAACAAGGCGAATCCCCGCTGATTTTGCCGACGGTGGATAAACAAGCGGTTGCCTCCGTGGTGCAAGACTGGACCGGCATACCGGTCGGCCGGATGGTTAAAAACGAGATTGAAACCGTTTTGAAACTGCCTGATTTACTGGAACAACGCATTATCGGTCAACGCCATGCCTTGGAAATGATCGCCAAGCGCATTCAAACTTCCCGCGCCGGGCTGGACAACCCTAACAAACCGATAGGGGTATTTATGCTGGCGGGTACCTCGGGCGTGGGTAAAACCGAAACCGCCTTGGCCTTGGCCGAAACCTTGTACGGCGGCGAGCAAAACGTGATCACCATTAATATGAGTGAATATCAGGAAGCGCATACCGTGTCTACTCTGAAAGGCGCGCCTCCGGGTTATGTGGGTTATGGCGAGGGCGGCGTGTTGACCGAGGCCGTGCGCCGCCGGCCGTATAGCGTGGTGTTATTGGATGAGGTGGAAAAAGCGCATCCCGACGTGCATGAAATATTTTTCCAGGTGTTCGATAAGGGCTGGATGGAAGACGGCGAAGGCCGGGTAATCGACTTTAAAAATACCTTAATTTTGCTGACCACCAATGCCGGCACCGATTTAATCATGGGCTTGTGCAGCGACCCGGAAATGATGCCTGAGCCGGAAGGCATCGCCAAGGCTTTGCGTGAACCGCTGTTGAAAGTGTTCCCGCCCGCCTTGCTGGGCCGCTTGGTGGTGATCCCTTATTATCCGCTGAACGACGAAATGATTGGCTCCATCGCCCGCTTGCAATTGGGGCGCATCAAAAAACGGGTGGAAGCCTCGCACAAAGTGCCGTTCTCTTACGATGACGCGGTTATCAAGCTCATCGCTAGCCGGTGTACCGAACTGGATAGCGGCGGACGCATGATAGACGCCATTTTGACCAATACCGTATTGCCGAAAATCAGTGAAGAGTTTTTGACCAGAATGATGGAAGGCAAACCGGTGGCCAGAGTGCATGTCAGTGTGGAGGACGGAGAGTTTGGGTTTGGGTTTGAATAAGCGGTAGGGACGGTAAGTTTTACCTATTTTTGCGTCATGCCTTTAATTTGGTATGGCCCGAAAAATGGCAACACCATCCGTAACACCCTTGATGCGGAGGATGTCGGCGTTGTGGATCGACTCGCTCGATTTCTGGCTTGAAAAACCGTAAGGCATTGTAAATAAAATGAAACTGCAATGGCTAAACCAAAGCCTATGCCCGACTAATAGCATGGGCAGATTACACTTCAAGCGGGATTCATTTAAACTCGCCAAATGATTCCCCGGTTATTAAGTAAAACGTTATTTAAGAGTTAAGCATGAATTCATCCGAAGATGTCCAAGAACTGAACGAAACTGAACTAAACGAAACGACATCCCAGCAGATGAGTTTTGACGATGCTTTGCGGCTAGCGATGCGTTTGCATCAAACCAATCAGTTTGAATATGCGGAAGATATTTACCGGCAATTATTGGCGGTGGCGCCTGAACATCCCGATTTGTTGCATTTTTTTGGTTTTTTGCGCCATCAGCGCGGCTATGCCGAAGAAGGCGCCGGCTTCATTAAGCAAGCGCTGGCATTGGCGCCCGATTATATTGATGCGCATAACAATCTAGGCAATATTTATTTGCAGACCGGTTATCCGGATATGGCCGAGCCGTGTTTCCGGCGGGTGTTGGAGCTTAATTCCGGTTTTTCGTCCGCTTACGGTAATTTGGGCATTGCTTTAAAAGAAAAAGCCCGTTTTCATGAAGCGGTAACTTATTTGCTTAAAGCTATTGATCTGGAGCCGGATGCATCGCACCATTATCAAAATTTGGCGAATGTGTACCGGCATTTAAAAAATTATGAGTCGGCGGTGGAGATGTACCGCAAGACGATTGCCATGGATCCCTTGGACGGCAATGCTTATCGCAAGTTGTGTCTGACATTTTACGCCATGCACGAATTGGATGAATGCATAGACGTGCTTAAGGAATGGTTGAAGCATGAGCCGAGCAACCCTATTGCCCAGCATTTATGGTCTGCTTATACCCACAATAACATTCCTGCCCGCGCCAGCGATGCTTTTGTAAAGGAAACTTTTGACGGCTTCGCGGCATCTTTTGACGGGGTGCTGAAGCGTTTGGATTACAAAGCGCCATTTTTAGTGCAAAATGCCCTGCAACAAGTGCAGCCTGATCCCGAAACTTGGCATTTGTTGGATGCCGGCTGCGGCACCGGCTTATGCGGCGCTTTGATTAGGACTTATGTCCAGCGTTTGGTCGGCGTCGATTTGTCGCCTAAAATGCTGGAGCGGGCGCGGGCGCGCGAAGTTTACGATGACTTGATTGAAGGCGAGTTGACCGAATTTTTTAATAAGAGTAACGGCAATTTTGATGCCATTACCTGTGTAGACACGTTTTGCTATTTCGGCGACTTGTCGGCGGCGTTTTATGCGGCGGCGAAGGCTTTGAAGGACCATGGTTGGTTTATATTTACCTTGGAAAAATGGCAGGCCAATGACGAGTCGGAAGCGTTTCATTTGCATCCGCATGGACGCTATAGCCATGCCGAGCATTATGTGAGAGAGCAATTGCTTGCCGCGGGGTTTGAAGTATGCAATATTGATACCGCCGTGCTGAGAATGGAATCGCGCGAACCGGTGATGGGAATGGTGGTTAGCGCTCAATTGAAATAAATTAGGCGACTAACAAAAAAACTATGTTAATGAAATATAAAAGCCTCGTGCTTACAAGGCCGTACGCTAACTATGACTATATTTAGAGAGATATATTGTTAGCAGCTTACCGCGATAAATAATCGGCGGCAATCTATGCTTTGCAGTTTGAGAATGGGGGAATTATGGTGAATTTGGCAAGTTTAAATAAAATTACGGCGCCTCAGGCGGCGTTGATTTGCCAGGATATACAATTGGAAAGCGCGGCGCTGGCAACGTTAACGGCTGAATTGACGCCGGTGGCATTTTTGCAAGCATTGATAAGCCAGGCGCTTTACGCCGACGCCGTGCGTTTTTTGGCGCGGGCGTTGCCTAAAAGAGAGGCGGTCTGGTGGGCTTGTTTGTCGGCCCGTAGCGTTTTATCGCAAGAGTCGCCTCCGGCGCACATTAAGGCTATTGAAGCGGCCGAGCAATGGGTGTATAAGCCTTTGGAGGCCCACAGGCGTTTAGCCGAGCAGGCGGCTCAAGCTTCTGAATATAATAATCCAGGGGCATGGGCGGCAATGGCCGCGTTTTGGAGCGAAGGCAGCAAGGCGCCCGTGGAGGCGCCGGTGGTGCCGCCCGCGGATCATTTAACCGCTAAGGCGGTAGCCGGCGCCGTTATGTTGGCGGCTGTGCAACGGCAACCCGAGTTGGCGGAAGAAAAGTACCAATTTTTTTTGCAGCAAGCGATTGATATTGCCAATGGCGGCAACGGTCGTTTATGGCAAGCCGCCGCGGCTAACTGATTACTAGGAGATTGCCATGGGACAACCCGCCGCCAGAATAACCGATATGCATGTATGCCCAATGTTTACCGGGCCGGTTCCGCACGTGGGCGGGCCTATATTGCCGCCGGGAGCGGTTACCACGCTGATAGGCAAATTGCCTGCCGCCCGCCTGGGCGACATGGCGGTTTGCGTAGGCCCGCCCGATGCTATTATTTTGGGTTCCACGACGGTATTGATCGGTAAACAACCTGCCGCCCGCATGGGTGATAGCTTGGCGCATGGCGGTACTATTATTTTGGGTTGCCCTTTGGTTTTAATTGGTTAAGCAAGTTAGCAGATTTAGGAGTTTAGTTTATTATGGCCGCCACGCAAATTCACCGTATTGCCTCTGTTACCACTACGTTAGGCGAGGATGTGTTGTTGCTGTACCGTATGAGCGGCAGCGAGCAATTTAGCCAATTATTCAGTTACGAATTGGAACTCTTAAGTGAAAAAAACACGATTAATTTAAAGGATTTGCTGGGTACTAGCATGACGGTCAAGCTGGAGTTGGCTGATGGCGGGCATCGTAATTTTAACGGTTTAGTCACCCGTATCAGTCTGTTTGGCATGTTGGGCAATTATTATTCCTACCGGGCGACTCTACAGGCCAAGCCGTGGTTGCTGACTTTGCGTAGCAATTGCCGAGTATTCCAGCATCAGGCGGTTCCGGATATTGTGAAAACCTTGTTGAATGAGCATGGCTTTAGCGACGTAACATTGAAGTTGTCCGAACAGTATGCGGAGCGTGAATATTGTGTGCAATATCGTGAATCGGATTTTAATTTTATAAGCCGATTATTGGAAGAAGAAGGTATTTATTACTATTTTAAACATACCGCAAGCTCCCATTCGATGATCTTATGTGATGCCATGTCCGCTCATGACAAAGCGCCGGGTAGTGACAAAATACCTTACTTTCCCATGGCCAATGTCGTTCGACGTAAGGAAGAGCACATCTATGAGTGGAATTTGTGCGAAGCCATTCAATCAGAAGTGTATCAATTGACCGATTATGATTTCGAGGCGCCCAAGTCCGATTTGCTCGCCAAATCCAAGGCATTGGGCTCCAAGGGTGATGCCACTAAGGAAGTGTTTGATTATCCGGGTGAATATTCTAAGGTTAATGTGGGTAATCAGCTGGTTAAAGTGCGTATGGAGGAGGTCAACGTGCTGTCCGAGCAAATCAGCGCCATGGGCAATACGCGTCAATTGGCGACAGGCCTTAAATTTACCTTGGCTGAGTTTCCGCGCAGCGACCAAAATCGCGATTATTTGGTGATATCCAGTCATTTTCAGATTCAGAACAATGGATTTGAGTCTAGCGGAATTGCCGATGCGCTGGATAATTACCAATGTTCCTATAACGTCATCAGTACCGAAATTTGTTTTCGCCCGCCTCGTCTTACGCCGGCGCCCATTGTTCAAGGCGTGCAAACCGCGGTGGTGGTGGGTAAAGACGGCGATGAGATTACCACCGATAAATATGGACGCATCAAAGTGCAGTTCCATTGGGACAGATTCGGCAAAAAAAATGAAAACAGTTCTTGCTGGGTGCGGGTTGCCCAAATTTGGGCGGGTAAAAATTGGGGGGCCATGCACATTCCGCGCATAGGCCAGGAAGTGATTGTTGATTTTCTGGAGGGTAATCCTGATTGCCCGATTATAATAGGCAGCGTTTATAACGCGGAGCAAATGCCGCCTTACGAGCTGGATGCCAACAAAACTCAGAGCGGCATCAAATCGCGCAGCACTAAGGAGGGCTCCGCGGACAATTTTAATGAAATCCGATTTGAAGATAAAAAAGGCTCGGAAGAGCTTTACGTGCATGCTGAAAAGGACTTTACCCGAGTGGTTGAAAATGATGATAAGCAGAAGATTGGTTTCGATAAAAAATCGCCCGGGGATCAAACTGTCGATATTTACAACAATCGCACGGTTACCCTAGATCAAGGGAATGATACATTGACGGTGAAAACCGGCAATCGAGCGGTTGAAATAAAACAGGGTAATCATGCCTTGACAGTGGCCATGGGCAATAGAACGGCGTCTGTCAAACAGGGTAACGACCAATTGGAAGTGGCAATGGGTAACCGTACGGTAAAAGTGAATTTGGGAAAAATTGCCGAGGAAGCCATGCAGGGGATTGAGCTTAAGGTCGGTCAGAGTAGTGTTAAAATTGACCAGACCGGCGTCACCATACAAGGAATGATGATTAAAATTCAAGGTACGGTGCAGACCGACGTCAAGGGTTTGATGACGACGGTTAGCGGTGATGCGATGTTGACCGCCAAGGGCGGGATTGTGATGATAAACTAATTTTTCTCGATTAGCGTTAATCAAGATGGGAGGATGACTCGAATTTTAAAGTAACCATAAGCTAATCAGACGTCAACATCCAACACAATCTATAATAAAAATAAGTGGTCAGAGGGGTTTGATCTATCCAAAAATGTTCTAATATCTTTTAATTTCTAGCTATGAAATCTCTAACGTCAAATTTTGCCAAGCTAACCCTGCCTTTTAAGCATCCGTTAGTTTTAATTGGTTTTGCGATCATGCTGCTTTTTCCGGTGTACGACTTCATGCTGGAACAAGGCCTTATGTCCCCTTTAGCGCTTGATCAAGGTCATGCCGCCGGTCAATCGATTTCGGCTTCCGGCTTTTGGCTGGGGCTGTTGCTGGTTATTCTGGGGATTGCCAGGCAATATTACACATTACATGCGGCCGCGAAAGAAACCGACCTTGGCATTGAACAGCGCCCGGTTACAGATTCCGCGCGGATAAGTGATATTGTTCAAACTTTATTGCCCGACCATCATCAAGACCTGCAAGCCAGGGATGAACAAATCAAAGCGCTTACCGAGGCGGTTGCCGCGTTTAGCACCGGCCATGGAATAGACGCCAGCCGATCTGAATTGGATGCCGCATTGGACGCCTTGGCGCAAGGGGATACCGCGCTGGCGCGGGATTTATTTATCAAAGCCGCGCAAAACCCCATGCTGCAAGTAGAGGAAACCGCGCAAGCCTATCGCAATTTGGGCGCTTTGGTATATTTTGATAATCCCGAGGAAGCTTTGCAAGCCTATCGCCATGCCACGCAATTGGAACCCGGCAATGCCGAAAGCTGGAATCAGTTAGGACATTTGTCGCGGCGGGCGGGCTATTTGAATGACGCGATTCAGGCCTACAACACCGTTTTGGCCTTGGGTGAACAGCAGGCCGATCAACAAGTGATCGCCTGTAGTTACGGCAATTTGGGTCTTGTTTATCAATTGCTAGGTGATTTGTATTTTGCCACGGATTTTTTCATCAAAGCTTTAAACTTGCATGCGGCCTTGGGTCACATGGAAGGCATGGCGAATCAATACGACAATTTGGGGAACGTCTATTTAATCCGCGGCGATTTGAATCAAGCCATGGAATATTACCGTAGCTCCTTAAGATTGGATGAAGAGTTAGGCCATAACCTTGGCATGGCGCAGGATTATCATAATTTAGGGGTGGTTTA
>CAIYSZ010000007.1 GCA_903928965.1 uncultured Pseudomonadota bacterium | reverse complement strand
GCATAGGAGGTTAGTTCCTTCTTGGATTCTTTAAGCTTAAAACGTGCCATAGTCAAAATGGGTGAATAGTGTAAATCTATATTATACCTTATTTATCAGATGCTTGTGATCGTTTTGCGTGAATTTAACACGGATTCAGGAATATCTCCATAACCATAGATTCGCGGGGGATAAGACCTTCGGAAAAAAACAAAAAGCAATCCATGCCAATAATAAATCAGCGAAGCTTCAATGATACAAATAAATTTATGCCCCGCCTTAATTTGCCAAGCATCAGAGGGCCCGGTGGTCAGGGTTTATTCAATCGGGATACGTGCGATTGCCCCGCTAATCTATCGGCTATTATTTAGGCAGTCCCAAGTGAACCAGAATGGCAAGCTCAACCGCCAACATATCCGTCTTGGACAAAAAGCATAATTTGTTTTTCAAACGACTTTTGTCGGCCGCCATAATTTGATCGGCCATCGCCTTGCCTAGCTGTTCATCGGCAAGCGTCACCAGCGCCTCGCCTGGATAATGCCGAGTAGTATTGCTGGTGATAGGCACCACCACCACACGCGATAAATGCCGGTTGGCCGAGTCATTGCTGACAATCACGGCAGGGCGGGTTTTGCGAATTTCACTGCCTATTGAAGGATCAAATTCAACCCGCCAGACTTCACCGCGTTTCATTGCTCATATCCCCGGCCAAGGCATTGCACCATTCCATCGCTTCCTCCTCGCGCATGACGTCTGCCGCCATTGCCTGGTAGCCATCATCCAGACGCGTGTCCATGACATGCGGTTTCACCAGGTCTTCAATAAATTGGCTAATTTTTCTCTTGCCAATTGTCCGATGCAAACCATCGTAGACGGCTTCATCCAGAGTTATTGTCATTTTTTTGTGCATCACTAGTCTCTAAACACCGAATATCTATTATGTATACTAGCATATATCCAAGCAAAAACATAACGCCAACGCTCATGCCATAGATAGCCTCTATTCAACATTGGATACGCACGGATTTGCCCCCCGGCAAAATCAAAAAGCCAGTCCGTGCTAAAAATAATAAATGCGCTAAGCTTCAATTATCCAAAAAAAATGTTTGCGATATTCATTGTTTTGCCAAGCGCCAGCGGGCTCGGTAATCAAATTGATTAAAACTCCATGCGTGCGATTTCGCTACGCTAGTGCGCACCTACGCGGCCTAGCCGGCACGAGGTGATTGGTTTTTAGGAGGTGTTTATGATGCGCCATGCTACGCACGGCGGCATCCTACGCTGTTATGCCATAAAGAAAAAGAATCCCGCCCGCCGGTACGGGAACCGGTAATAAACAGCCGTGCGCGGCACACATAAAAAAAGAGGTCCCCATGCCAAGCCAATACAAACATATCCGCTGGTTCAACGAACTCACCATCCACGACATACCCCTAGTCGGCGGCAAAAACGCCTCGCTGGGCGAGATGTACCGCGAACTGGCGGCGCAACACGTCAGCGTGCCCAACGGCTTCGCCATCACCGCCGCGGCATACCGCTACGTGCTGGACCAAGCCGGCGTCTGGCCGGCGCTACGCGCCTCGCTGGAAGGCATACACCCCGACGACGTCACCGACCTGGCCAAGCGCGGCCAGCAAGCGCGGCAACTGATCTACTCCGCGTCGTTGCCGGATGATTTACAGCAAGAAATTCTACAGGCATTCGCCGAGTTGCAAGCGCAATACCCGCACGACATCACCGTCGCCGTGCGCAGCTCCGCCACCGCCGAAGACCTGCCCACCGCCAGCTTCGCCGGCCAACAAGACACCTATTTAAACGTCAGCGGCGGCTCCGCCCTGCTTGACGCCTGCAAACGCTGCTTCGCCAGCCTATTCACCGACCGCGCCATCCACTACCGCATAGACCAAGGCTTTGACCACTTTCAAATCGGCCTCTCCATCGGCGTCATGAAAATGGTTCGCTCCGACTTGGCCAGCAGCGGCGTCATGTTCTCCCTGGACACCGAATCCGGCTTCGACCAAACCGTATTCATCACCGGCGCATACGGCCTAGGCGAAAACGTCGTGCAAGGCGCGGTGGACCCCGACGAATTCTACGTACACAAACCCACCTTCCGCCAAGGCTACCGCTGCGTGCTGCGCCGCAACCTAGGCGCGAAAAAAATCAAAATGATCTACAGCGCCGGCGGCATGCACGAAGCCACCCGCAACATCGCCACCAGCTACGATGAACGCGGCCGCTACTGCCTAAACGACGACGAAGTGCTAACCCTAGCCGACTACGCCCTGAAAATAGAACAACACTACGGCCGGCCCATGGACATGGAATGGGCCAAGGACGGGCTAGACGGCCAACTCTACATCGTGCAAGCGCGGCCGGAAACCGTCGCCTCGCAACTTAGCGGCCACGTACTGGAACAATACCATCTGCTTGAAAGCAAGCCGGCGCTGACCCAAGGCCGCGCCGTCGGCGGCAGAATCGCCCAAGGCAAGGCGCGCGTGATCCACAACGCCGCGCAATTGCATTTATTCAAACCCGGCGAAGTGCTAATCGCCGACATGACCACCCCGGATTGGGAACCAGTCATGAAAAACGCCGCCGCCATCGTCACCAACCGCGGCGGCCGCACCTGCCACGCCGCCATCATCGCCCGCGAACTCGGCGTGCCGGCGGTCATCGGCTGCGAAAACGCCACCCAAGCCATCACCGACGGCGCGGATGTCACCGTCTCCTGCGCCGAGGGCGACAACGGCAAAGTCTACCCCGGCCTGCTGCAATTCAGCATCGAAACCACCAACCTTGAAGAACTGCAACGCCCCAAAACCCACATCATGCTGAACATCGGCAACCCGGAACTGGCGTTCAAACTCAGCTTCCTGCCCAACGACGGCGTCGGGCTGGCGCGCATGGAATTCATCATCACCGAATACATCAAGGTCCACCCCATGGCCCTGATCCACCCTGAAAAAATCTCCGACGCCGCGGAACGCGAACAAATCGCCGCCCTCACCGCCGCCTACCCAAAAGCGCAAGACTATTTTATCCAACGCTGCGCCGAAGGCGTCGGCGCCATCGCCGCCGCCTTCTACCCCAAACCGGTGGTCGTGCGCCTGTCGGACTTCAAAACCAACGAATACGCCACCCTGCTGGGCGGACGCTGGTTTGAACCGCAAGAAGCCAACCCCATGATAGGCTTCCGCGGCGCCTCCCGCTACAGCCATCCGGCCTATGCCGAAGGCTTCGCCCTCGAATGCGCCGCCATGCGCCGGGTGCGCGAAACCATGGGCCTGACTAACGTCATACTGATGATCCCATTCTGCCGCCGCGTCGCCGAAGCCGAGAAAGTACTCAACTACATGGCCCAACTCGGCCTCAAGCGCGGCGAAAACGGCCTGCAAATCTACGTCATGTGTGAAATACCCAATAACGTGATCCTGATCGACGCCTTTTCCGAACACTTCGACGGCTTCTCCATCGGCTCCAACGACCTCACCCAATTAACCCTGGGCGTGGACCGCGACTCCGAAATCCTGGCCGCCGACTTCGACGAACGCGACTCAGGCGTCAAAAGCATCATCAAAATGGCGGTGGAAGGCGCGCGCCGCAACCACCGCCACATCGGCATCTGCGGCCAAGCCCCATCCGACTACCCGGAAATGGCCGAATACCTGGTCGAAATCGGCATAGACGCCATCAGCCTCAACCCCGACACCGTACTGGCCACCACCCAACGCATACTGGCACTGGAGCAACGCCTAAGGCGCTAACTCCGAATTGCCAGCCGCCGCGAACCCAAGCTAAAATGATTGATCTACATCAGTGATTCATATACCAAGATTGGTTATAGTCTTTATTAAAAAGGCAAGCGAGATTTTGGACGCGCGGAGTTTGTTTCAGAGGTTTAGGAGGCATGGACGCCGACTCAAGCCTACACGGATGTATTCGGCTTCCTTAGAAACAAACTCCGCGCGTCCAAAATCGTAGACGTAGCTAAAACAACTATAAATCGCCAATCGCAACCCCAAACACATAACCCGTGCGCCCAACGCAACCACCACGCCATGCAAAATTCCACCACGCTCACCCTGGACGGCAACCAAGCGGCGGCCACCATCGCCCACAAGCTTAACGAAGTCATCGCCATCTACCCCATCACCCCCTCCTCGCCGATGGGAGAATGGGCCGACGAGTGGTCCGCCCACGGCCAAACCAATCTGTGGGGCGCGGTGCCGCAAGTCATAGAACTGCAAAGCGAGGGCGGCGCGGCCGGAGCCATCCACGGCGCATTGCAAGCCGGCGCGCTGGCCACCACCTTCACCGCCTCCCAAGGCCTGCTGCTGATGCTGCCCAATATGTACAAAATCGCCGGCGAACTAACCCCCGCCGTGTTCCACATCGCCGCCCGCTCCCTCGCCTGCCAAGGCCTATCCATCTTCGGCGACCACAGCGACGTCATGGCCGCGCGCATGACAGGCTTCGCCATGCTCTGCGCCAACTCGCCGCAAGAAGTCATGGACTTCGCCCTGCTGGCGCAAGCCGCCAGCCTGCAAAGCCGCCTGCCGTTCATGCACTTCTTCGACGGCTTCCGCACCTCGCACGAAGTCGCCAAAATCGTCAACGTAGACGACAGCGCCATCCGCGCCCTCATCGACGAACAAAGCATCAGCGCCCACCGCGCCCGCGCCCTAACCCCGGACCGCCCCGTACTGCGCGGCAGCGCGCAAAACCCTGACGTCTACTTCCAAGGCCGCGAAACCGTCAACCCGTTTTACCAAGCCGCGCCCGGCATCCTGCAAAACCTGATGCGGAAATTCGCCGGCCTGACCGGACGCGCCTACCAATTATTTGAATATTTCGGCGCGCCGGACGCTGAACGCGTCATCATCGTCATGGGCTCCGCCGCCCTGACCGTGCAAGAAACGGTCACATATTTAAACCAGCAACAGCAAAAACTCGGACTCATCAAGGTGCGCCTGTTCCGGCCGTTCAGCGCCGACGCCCTCATCGCCGCCTTGCCGGCCGGCGTCAAGGCCATCGCCGTGCTGGACCGCACCAAAGAACCCGGCGCGGACGGCGAACCGCTCTACAAAGACGTAGTGCAAGCCGTTTTCCAAGCCTACAGCGCCAATCCGGCCCGCTTCGCCGGCTTGCCGCGCATCATAGGCGGCCGATACGGACTGTCGTCCAAGGAATTCACTCCCGGCATGGTCAAGGCGGTCTACGACGCCCTGGGCCGCGCCGACGTCCCCAATCCATTCACCATAGGCATCCTCGACGACGTCAGCCACACCAGCCTGGAATGGGACGCAAACTTCCGCACCCACGCCCGCCAGGAAGCGTTTCAAGCCATGTTTTACGGCCTGGGCAGCGACGGCACCGTCAGCGCCAACAAAAACAGCATCAAAATCATAGGCGACGAAACCGAATTATACGCCCAAGGCTATTTCGTCTACGACTCCAAAAAATCCGGCGCCGTCACCGTCTCGCACCTGCGCTTCGGCCCCAACCCCATCCTGTCCAGCTACCTGATAGCCGAAAACGACGCCAACTTCATCGGCTGTCACCATAGCCTGTTCCTAGAGCGTTACGACATACTGGCCAACGCCGCCGAGGGCGCGGTATTCCTGCTGAACAGCCCGCTGCCGCCCGGCGACGTTTGGCCCAACCTGCCGGAAAACGCGCAACGCCACATCCTGAACAAAAACATCCGCTGTTACGCCATAGACGCCTACCAAGTAGCCGAGCAATGCGGCATGGGCAAACGCATCAACACCATCATGCAAACCTGCTTCTTCGCCATCTCCGGCGTATTGCCGCGCGAACCGGCCATCGCCGCCATCAAGCATGCGGTGGAAAAAAGTTACGGCAAAAAAGGCCAGCGCATCGTGGAAATGAACTTCCAAGCCATAGACGACACCCTGGCCAATCTGCATGAACTCCCCGCCCTAAACCAAATCGGCAGCCGCCTGACCAGCCACGACCCCATTCCAGCCGCCGCCCCCGACTTCGTCAAACGCGTCACCGCCGAAATCATCGCCGGCCGCGGCGACCTGCTGCCGGTCAGCGCCATGCCGGCCGACGGCTCCTTCCCCACCGGCACCGCGGTCTATGAAAAGCGCAATCTGGCATTGGAAATACCGGTTTGGGAAACCGATTTATGCACCCAATGCGGCAAATGCCCCATGGTCTGCCCGCACGCCGCCATCCGCAGCAAAATCTACCAAAAACCGCTGCTCAACGACGCGCCGACCGCCTTCAAATCCATGGACATGCTGGGCAAAGACTTTCCGGCCGGCCTCGCCATCAGCTACCAAGTCGCGCCCGAAGACTGCACCGGCTGCGGCCTGTGCGTGGATATCTGCCCCATCCGCGACAAAACCAAGGCCAACCGCAAGGCCTTGAACATGCAGCCGCAACCCCCGCTACGCGAGCAAGAACGCCAAAACTGGGATTATTTTCTCAGCCTGCCCGAATACGACCGCCGGAATCTGAAAACCAATACCATCAAGGGCGCGATGGTGTTGCAACCCTTGTTTGAATTCTCCGGCGCGTGCGCCGGCTGCGGCGAAACCCCGTATCTAAAACTGGCTTCACAACTCTTCGGCGACCGCATGCTGATAGCCAACGCCACCGGCTGCTCCTCTATCTACGGCGGCAACCTCCCCACCACGCCATGGGCGAAAAACCCCGCCGGCCGCGGCCCGGCCTGGAGCAACTCACTGTTCGAGGACAACGCCGAATTCGGTTTAGGCATGCGCGTCACCCTAGACCGACACGCCGCCCACGCCAAGCATCTGCTCAACGAACTCAGCGACTTTTTAGACCCCGGCCTATGCGACGACATTCTGTACGCCGATCAATCCGACGAAGCCGGCCTATATGAACAACGCCAACGCATCGAAAAACTGAAACTGCAACTGCGTAGCCTAGAGCGGCCCGCCGCTCGCGACCTGCTGGAACTGGCCGATTACCTGTGCAAAAAAAGCGTCTGGATCATCGGCGGCGACGGCTGGGCCTACGACATCGGCTACGGCGGCCTGGACCACGTGCTGGCCAGCGGCCGCAACGTCAACATCCTGGTGCTGGACACCGAGGTTTACTCCAACACCGGCGGCCAAACCTCCAAGGCCACCCCGCTCGGCGCGGTGGCCAAATTCTCCGCCGCCGGCAAGACCACCCCTAAAAAAGACCTGGCCCTGCTGGCCATGGATTACGCCAACGTCTACGTGGCGCACGTGGCTTACGCCGCCAAGGACACCCAAACCATCAGCGCCTTTCTGGAAGCGGAAGCGCACGACGGGCCGTCCATCATCATCGCCTATTCGCCGTGCATCGCCCACGGCGTGGACTTGTCCAACAATCACCGGCAACAAAACCTGGCGGTCAAAAGCGGCCACTGGCCACTGTTCCGCTTCAACCCGGCCAAGGCGGCGGCCGGCAAAAACCCCATGCATCTGGACTCCGCCGAACCCAACGTGCCGTACCGCGAATTCATGCAAAGCGAAACCCGCTTCAGCATGCTGTGGCAAACCAATCCGGAAGCCGCCGAACAATTCCTGCGCGAAGCGCAACACGCGGTCAAAAACCGTTACCGCTATTACCAGCAACTCGCCGAAATAAACTGGGCCGAACCGGAACCCGCCCCCCGCGAATCCCAAGTCGACGCCAAGGAGCGTGACCATGATTGATCTAAGCACCGAATACCTGGGGCTAAAACTAGCCAATCCGCTAGTTCCCTCCGCCTCCCCGCTGAGCAAAGACCTGGACGCGGCCATCCGGCTAGAAGACGCCGGGGCCTCCGCCATCGTCATGTACTCCCTCTTCGAGGAGAAAATCGCCGCCGAATGGATGCAAATGGACCGCTTCATCTTTACGCAAAGCGTGGGCTTCGGCGAAGCGGAAAGCTTTCACCCCACCCCGAAAAGCGTTAAAACCTACCAGGAACACTACCTGGAAAACCTGCAAAAACTCAAAAGCTGCTTGCAAATTCCGGTCATCGCCAGCCTCAACGGCTGCTCGCTAGGCGGCTGGCTGGAATACGGCCACGCCCTGCAACAAGCCGGCGCCGACGCCCTGGAACTCAACGTCTACTACGTCGCCGCCGACGCCAACGACGACGCGCTGGCGGTGGAAAACCGCTATATCGACATCCTAACCGCGCTCAGAAAACAAGTCACGCTACCCCTGACCGTCAAACTCTCGCCCCAATTCAGCTCGCCGCTCAACTTCGTGCAACGCCTGCAACAAGCCGGGGCCAACGGCGTCGCCTTGTTCAACCGCTTCTACCAGCCGGACATAGACCTGGACAGCCTGCAAATCATCCCCAAACTGGAGCTGTCCACCCCGGCCGAATCCCTGCTCCGCATCCGCTGGACAGCGCTAATGCACGGCCGCGTAGACCTATCGCTGGCCGTCACCGGCGGCTTCCACCGCACCGAAGACGCGCTGAAAGCCCTGCTCGCCGGCGCGGACGTGGTACACCTATGCAGCGTCCTACTCGAACACGGCCCGCAACGCCTAACCGAAATGCTGCAAGAACTGGCCCAATGGCTGGAAGAACACGAATACCGCTCCGTGCAACAACTCAAAGGCAGCGTCAGCCACCAACACGCCATCAACCCCGGCGAATACGAACGCGCCAACTACGTCAACATCCTAGACAGCTACACCCCCGCGCCCGGAGTCTTATGGTAGAACAAGATACGACTCACGGCGCTGAATCCGACCGGAAAGCTTTCACGCCAACAAACAAAAAGCTTGTGATCTTAACGCCTCCTTCATTAAGTTGCTAATTAACTAAATGAGTGTAATGCATGAACTTGAAAAGCAATGCAACTTCATAGATAATTAATTAGCGCGACCGCATTTCACGCCAAAAATCGAGGATATACAAAAAAGCTACTCGGATTAACCTGAAAATCTGCGCGCCCAAAGCCGAGATAATTAAATAGACGCCGAAATTCAAACGGCTATTAAATAAGGTGTAATTGAAATTAAAGCCAAATATATTAATGATCAATGGCGACAATCTGATGGCCTAGGCATGGGGCGCGCCGGCGACATTGTGGCGCGCGCCGCCTTGGAGGCCGAGCCGCCATTCACCATAGGCGTCACCGGCAAGTGGGGATGCGGCAAAACCAGCGTCATGCGCCGGGCGTTCGCCACCTTGGGTGGCCGGTCGATTAGCCAAAATTTACGTCTGGGCGCGGATAAGCTTGAATTGGACCGAGAGGAACAAACAAAACTGTGTTTTAAAGATTCGTCAAGAACAACAGCATTGCCATGGGATGGACAGATCATAGAGGCCGCCAAGCAAAGTCTGAGTATTTGGTACTCTCCCTGGCAACATCAAGGCGCGGAAAATCCATTGATACCATTATTGCAGGAACTCCGCGCGCAGTACTGTGAAAAACGCAAGAGCCTGGAAACCAAAAATAAAGTACTAAATCGCAACAGCGGGCTTGCGGCGTTGGCATTATTGGAACATATTATTGACGCCGCCATTAGCTTGAACATCGGAAAACCGGTCAAAATATTCAGCGGCGTGACAGAAAACACCCGCAAGGTTTGGAACGAAAACAACCCGGAAAACTTAGTCAAACCCAGCGACGGCCAGCGCTTTCATTTGCTGTTTGAAGACGCCGTGGAAAATTTACTCCAGGATTTGCATAACGCAACACCCACAAAATTTCGCACGTCAAAATTCGATAATACCGCCCGCTTGATTATTTTTATTGACGACCTGGATCGCTGCGAAGAAAAAGCCGTAGTCACCTTGCTGGAAGCCATCAAACTCTATCTCGGCACCCGGCGTTGCGTATTTGTGTTGGGGGTGGACGAGGTAGCGGTCGGCGACGCCTTAAAACGGCATTGGCATGGACGTAGCGACGACAGCAATCGCGAATATTTGGAAAAATTATTCCAAGCCATGATTCCGGTGCCGCAACCGGAAGAAAAGAGTTTACAGGCGTTAATCATTGAACAATTACAATCACATGATTTTCCGCAAAATTCAATAGCAAAACTGGCGCAAGACATCACTCAACTACTGGAGCCCAATCCGCGCAAGATCAAAAATTTTTTGAACAGCCTATGCGCCAATTGGCAAATACTGCGAAATGAAGCGATGCAAAACCCCGAACATTGTCAGCGCTTGGTCATGTTTCAATATTTAAGGCATAATCATCGGCCTGTATGGCGCTTGTTGGAGCGGGAACCTAACCTACTGCCCTTGTTGCAACGGGTTATTGTCCAACAAAGCCTAGAACCGATTCCGGGATATACCGGCGAGGAACACCGCTTGGCAAGGGAAATTTTCACCCGCTCCTTCGCCCATGTATTGCCGCATGTCGCTGAAAACGGCGACACAAAAACCACCAAGCACAATAGCCAAGATCTAGACCAAGCGGTGGAGAGAGCTTTGGAAAGTTTGGACAGACGCCGTTCCGATCAACATTTCATGAGCTGGGCGCGTGATTTCTTATCTCCCGTGGAGCCCTTGCACCCCATGTACTTGCGTATAAATAGCGAGAACAACACATGAAAGCCCGACACAGCATTGCCGAACAAAACGCCCGTATGGCGGCAAGGGCGGATTATTTCCGCTGGCTACTCAAATATTACGGCAGCGTTAGCTTAGTGGAAATGAGCGACGAACCGGAGCCGGTGAATCTACGTCAAATATTCGTGCCTATGCGGGTTGACCCCAAACCCTTGACTGAAAGCGAAATGTCGGAGCCGGCAAGCGTAGCGGCACGGGAAACCACGGACAACTTGCCTGGCCGCGACGCATTTGACGTGATTGCCGACGAAGGTTTTGTCTGTTTAGCCGGCTTGCCCGGCAGCGGCAAAACCACTCTGACCAAGGCGCTGATAGGCGAATTATGCGGCGGTCACGCCAGCCCTCTGCGCCGACGCTTGGCCGGCGAGCGCGGCATAGCGCCCATTCCGATTGTTTTACGTGAAATTAGGGGCCTGGATCAAATCGACAATTTTGAAGCGCTCATGCAAGCCTGGTGGCAAAACCTGCAACGCCAGGCCGAGCAAGGCGACGCCTTGGACATAGCGCGCTTGCGCGAGAGTTTCAGTCCTGAGGGCGAGGCGTTTCCGTTATTGTTGCTGTTTGATGGCCTAGACGAAACCGGCGGCGCGGATATTCGGCAAGCCGTGATGAATATGGCGTTGTCCGCCCATCAAAAATATGACGCGCGGGTATTGATTACCGGCCGGCCTAGTGGTTTTGAGGGGGTGCAGATATCTGAGATTTGGTCGCAGCCCAACGCCCCTTACAGGGAGGTGCAGCTTGACAGCAACAAAATACAAAAGGATTTCACACGAACAATTAAAATTAGTGACCTAATAAACCTTCCGTCTACGGCTGGAACGTTTACCATTAAAAATTTCCGAATAATCGATTCTAGTGGCCTCGACGGCGCAATACCCGAACCCGTGGTGTATCAACTGCTGCCCCTGGCCTGGCCGCAAATTCAAACTTTTGTGGAACGCTGGTATCGGCTGCGGCCGGAATGGGAAATAAAGCGCTGCGCCGGAAGCGAGCATTTTTTGCAAGCCATGCAAGACCCACGCCGCGCACATTTATTAACCCTCGCGCGGCGGCCGATTTTTTTGACCTTAATGGCTTTGGTGCATTGCACGCGCAATGAAATGCCCCACGGTCGCGCTGATTTATATGAAGCCATCGTGGATTTATATCTTAACCGCCAAGAACGCCATCGACAAATTCAATATAACCACAAAGGCAAAACACTGAAAGCCTGGCCTGCGTTGGAAAAGCGCCGGGTATTGGCGCGCATTGCCTATGCGAGCCAAATGCGCCGCGCTTTTTTGCAAGGAGCCAATCTAGTTGGCAATTTCAAACCTAATGAAGTAAGGCCCAATTCAGTGTCACGTCGTATAAACTGGCGACAAACTGAGTTGCTGGAGTTTATCGCGAAATTCTTACAACAACGCGTCGACAGCGGTGGCATAGCCCCGGAAGACGCCGCCGATTTACTGGATTATTATCTGCATCCGGCCGGCTTATTGATTTCGCCGCGTGACGGAGAAATCAGCTTTGCGCACTTGAGCTTTCAGGAATATTTATGCGCGGAGGACATACAGCGTCGTTTAAGCGGCGCTAAATTTACCTCGGTATTCAACGAACTAACAAAGCAACTCACTCAACCGGGCTGGGACGAAGTCGCAATGCTGCTGCTGGCCATGCATAAAAATCGCAGCGATGAAGGACACTTGGAGCTCTTAGCTTTATTAGACCCTAGTGAACCGGCGCAAGCCAAATTATTAATCGAAGCAATATGCGGCAAAGAATTAGGCATGACCGAAAGCCAACAACGTGCTTGGCTGCCGTACATGGTCGCCATCTGTTTATTGCGTCCAGAATTCGATTTCAGCAATAACTTAGGCAATTGTCCAGCGCTAGCCGAACCCGGCTTGGCGTTGGTTATGGAATTATGGCGGCGCATGCTTGAGCCGCCGGAAAGTTTTTGGGCCTATTTGCAGAGCCAAATCAGCAAACAAGGTGAATACTTTGCAGATTTTGTTTCAAAACTGCCGGTTGAGCATTGGTTAACGCCGAAATGGAATACTACAGACTCGGCGGACGCCGCACGCTTGCAAAGCATGCTGTGGCTATGGAGTAAATTCGATATTAGCTCCGGCTCATTGGCTATAATGGACGATTTAGAGCCTTTGATGATTCCGGCCATTAATGAAAGATTATTGTGGCGTCGAGATGAAAACCTTGCACCTGCTACTACCGAAGCGGGTTGGATTTTGAATGCAGCAATGCCTGAACAAGGCCCATTATTGAAGCATGCTCTGGCAATAATGCCTCCAGACATCGGTTTGTTACAAGGAGAAGATAATACTACAAAATCCTATAGTTGGGGTATAAATCAACCAAATATCATACATATGTTTTATGCAAGGCATAATTTATGCTCGCGAAATCGTTTATGCATGTGCTTATATCAATCCATTAAATTAATTGAATCAATACCATTATTTGAACAAAAGAAAATCAGCGCCAAATGTCGCTTAAAATTTTTAGCGCCCGAATCATTATCACTGGGAAAACTTTTATCCTCTAATAAATCATCATGGTTACTTCGATCTCATTCTAAGTTTAAAACCAGAGTTTTAGCAAACATTTTCGCTGATCAAACTGAAGCAGAATTAAAACAAGAAGTAAGAAGAACGTTATTAAAGGATTGGCTTAAGAAACAACCAGATAACACTAACAATGTTTACAATTCGTTAAGACGATGTTTTACCTACATTTCGACTTTGGAGAAAATCATAGATACTCAAGCCTCACAATCATTTCTCAAAGCCTGCTCACTGTTTTTTTACCGCATATCCACTCATGAATGGTTCACCGAATTAGCCGCCGACCCGGATTTAACCCGCCGCTACGGCTTGCGACCCGGCGAGCCCTTGCCGCGCGAACTGGGATTGTTTGACGAGCGCGGTCTACCATTGCCGCGACAATACCGAAGCAACTGGCTCAAATTACAGACCTGGCTGCAAGACGACGACGCCATGCTGAAATTCTGGTTTCCGGAAGGTTTGTCGGTTGAAGATGATTTGCAATTACGCGCGGATTTAGCAATCGTTAAACGCCAGCCCTGGTGTCCGCAAGCTTTTATTGAAGCGGCCTTGGCGGAATGGCCGGCGGAAAAAGCCTATTGGGATCTTGGTTTGGAGGCTGCGGAACAAGAAATGCTGGCGGCTTGTGAAGCTTGGCTGACCTGGAAGCAAAACAACATGCACTAGGTTGAAACACCCCGTCTAGCCGTCACCGGCGGCTTCCACCGCACCGAAGACGCGCTGAAATCCCTGCTCGCCGGCGCGGAATTAACACAATCTTACAATCACTAAGTTTATAATCAGCGCGCAAACGTCCCCAATGGCCAGATTCGAGGTTGCCATGCATAACCTATCACTGTTGATCTTACTTTCGCTAAGCATACTCGCAGGCTGCGCCAGCAAGGGAAAACCCCTCGAAACCCACATCAAGCAAGCCTACGACACTACCAGCGGCCAACCTATCCCGGCCTTTCTGCCGGCGCCGGAAACCTGGCAATACCTTGGCCTGGAAAACATTCCCAACCAATACCAAAGAATGAAATGGCTAAAACCGGACAATGTTGCGCCGCGGCCGGTCAAAATCCCGCAAACCGCGGACGATATCAACGCCGCCCAAGCCATGCTGCACTACCCGATGATAAACTTCACCGGTAAATGGACTGAATCCTTTGAATACCTCGCCTTGCCCAGCGCCCCCATCCAACCGGCCGCCTACGGCGAGAATTACCAAAAGTTTTTTCTGGAAGCCTGCCCCAGCGGCGCGATCACCACGCAGTTCATCAGCGATAACGAACTCATCCTAGAAGTCAAAACCAAGGACTGCCCCAAAATGCCCGACCACGACGAAATCGACCGCTTCGTCTTCGGCAAAGGCGCCATTTACCAATTCATCTACAACTTCAATACTACTACGCTTATGACCAACGAGCAACGCGATGCGGCCATCAAAGCCGTTTCCGGTTGGGGCAAGTATTAGCCGAACCGCTCGCATAACGGCTTATCTAGCCTAGCGAATACGACAGATATCTCATTTCGGAATAAACACAACATTCGGCAAGCCCTCAAAATGACGATCACACGTCAATAAATCGGCATCACACATCACCGCGGTGGCGTAAATTACCGCATCGGCGGTTGCAAGCTTATATTGACGGTGCAAATCAGCCGCATGCAAGGCAATTTTAGTGTCCAATTCAACCACTACGCATAATTGGGTATAAGCAATTATCTGATCCGCCTCGGTTTCGCCCACTTCGCGGGTCAGCCACTTATTCAGCTCAAGCTGTACAATCGTAGGCGCCATGCATTTTGCCGGTTCCGGAAATTTTTCCGCAATGGCGCATTGCAATGAACTCCCAATCAACCATTCGATCCAGATTGAAGTATCAACAACACGCATTAGACGCGGGAAAACTTAATACCGGTCAACACGCTCACGATAGCCGGAGGGTAGCGTAAGAATAGCACCACATCCAAATCCTGAAAAGCCACAGCGTGAATCAACCGCGCGTAACCGCGTTATCAAAAGAAAATCGCTATTTCTTGCTGTATATATCGTTTATAATTTCCGATTATTCTCACCAATGGCGGAAAACTAAGGGGATAGCAGTGGTTTTGATGGTTGATTCGGTAAAGCGCAAACGTGGAAAACCGAAAGGGCGGGTTGTCGAAAACCAGTCCATTTTAGAAATTCAAAGGCTTATAGGCGACGAATCCCGCGCGCGGGACTTTCTGATCGAACATCTACACAAAATTCAGGACCACTACGGTTATATCTCATCACAACATCTAGCCGCGCTGGCCGTGGAGATGCGGCTGTCGCAAACTGAAGTTTACGAAGTTGCCACCTTCTACCACCACTTCGATGTAGTCAAAGAAGGGCAAACCCCGCCGCCGGCGCTGACCGTCCGAGTATGCGAATCGATCAGCTGCGATATGGCGGGGGCGCATGAACTGGCTCATGCCTTGAAAAATTCTCTCGGCGAAAGCGTTCGCATCCAAACGGTTCCCTGCGTCGGCCGCTGCCAGCATGCGCCCGTGGCCGTGGTCGGGCGGAATCCGCTACACCAGGCCGATGCGGCCTCGGTTCTCAACGCCGTGCAGGACAACCAAACCCACGCAAGCGCCGGCAATTATCTCTCCTACCAAGATTACAAATCAAACGGCGGATACCAACTCTATCAGGCATGCGCCAAAGGCCTGCGCACCCCGGAAGAGCTAATAAGCATCATGGAAAACTCCGGCCTGCGCGGCCTGGGCGGCGCAGGCTTTCCGGTTGGCCGCAAATGGCGCATCGTTAGCGCCCAACCCGCGCCACGGCTGATGGCGGTTAACATAGACGAAGGCGAGCCCGGCACTTTCAAGGACCGACACTATCTGGAACGCGACCCGCACCGCTTTCTGGAAGGCATGTTGATTGCCGCCTGGGCGGTCGGCGTCAGTAAAATTTACATATATCTGCGCGACGAATACGCCGGTTGCCGCAAAATCCTGCAACAAGAAATCAAAAACTTGCAAGCCGATGCGGCTTTTCATCCGCCGGAAATCCAATTGCGGCGCGGCGCCGGGGCCTATATCTGCGGCGAGGAATCGGCCATGATCGAGTCGATTGAAGGCAAGCGCGGCATGCCGCGGCTGCGTCCGCCGTTCGTGGCTCAAGTCGGCCTATTCGGACGTCCCACCTTGGAACACAATATGGAATCGGTGTATTGGGTGCGCGATATCGTGGAAAAGGGAGCCGAATGGTTTTCCGCGCATGGCCGCCGCGAGCGTAAAGGCCTGCGTTCCTTTTCCGTCAGCGGCCGGGTAAAAAAACCGGGCGTACATCTGGCCCCGGCCGGCATCACCATACGCGAACTGATAGACGAATATTGCGACGGCATGCTGGATGGCCATGAGTTTTACGGCTATTTTCCCGGCGGAGCTTCCGGCGGGATTTTGCCCGCCTCCCTAGACGATATTCCATTGGATTTCGATACCCTCAATACCTACGGCTGCTTCATCGGTTCCGCCGCGGTAATCGTCTTCTCCAGGCATGATCAGGCGCGGGATTTGGCTTTGAACGCCATGAAGTTTTTTGCGGAAGAATCCTGCGGCCAATGCACCCCCTGCCGGGTCGGCACGGCCAAGGCCGCCAGCCTGATGCAAAAACCGGCGTGGGATCAAAGCTTGCTGGAAGAGCTGGGCGCGGTGATGACGGATGCCTCTATCTGCGGTCTAGGGCAAGCAGCGCCCAACCCCATGCGTAGCGTGATGAAATATTTTCCGGAAGAACTGAAATGAACGCCCCCTTAGACACAATCCCGCTAGAAACAATCTCCTTTACCCTGAATGACCGGGAAATCACCGCTTTCGCCGGAGAAAGCATCCTACGCGCGGCTCAGCGCCATGGCATAGACATCCCGCGTCTTTGTTACAAGGAAGGGCTGCGCGCGGACGGCAACTGCCGGGCCTGCATGGTTGAAATCAAAGGCGAACGCGTGTTGGCGGCTTCATGCGGCAGAATGCCCGCGCCGGGCATGGTCGTCAACTCCAATAATAGCCGTTCTCTCGCCGCGCAAAAAATGGTATTGGAATTGCTGCTCTCCGATCAACCGGAAAAACAGCACAAACTGGACAATGAAGTCAAAATCTGGGCCGACAAACTGGGCGTGGGCCAGCCGCGCTTTGCGCCGGGTTTTTCCGCCGACGCCGATCTCTCCAATCCGGCAATCGCCGTTAATCTGGATGCCTGCATTCAATGCAACCGCTGCTTGCGGGCTTGCCGGGAAACCCAGGTCAACGACGTAATCGGGTTGGCATACCGCGGCAACCATGCGCGCATTGTCTTCGATCAGGCAGACCTAATGGGCGAATCGACCTGTGTGTCTTGCGGCGAATGCGTCGAAGCTTGCCCAACCGGGGCGCTATCGCCAGGCAACGGCGCTGGCGCGGTCATCCCGGATAAGAGCGTGGATTCCGGATGTCCGTTTTGCGGGGTGGGCTGCCAACTGACCTATCACGTCAAGGACAATAAAATCATCAGCGTTACCGGCCGCGACGGCCCGGCCAACCATAATCGCTTATGCGTCAAGGGGCGCTACGGTTTCGATTACCCAGCGCATAAACATCGTTTAACAGTGCCGCTGATCCGAAAACCCGGTGTAAGCAAAGACCCGCGCCAGGAAATGGACCCAGCCAACCCGTTTGCCGCATTCCGTGCAGCCAGTTGGGAAGAAGCGCTGGATTTTGCGGCGAACGGCCTAAACAAAATCAAAACTGAGGATGGCGGTTCAGCGCTAGCGGGTTTCGGTTCGGCCAAGGGCAGCAACGAAGAAGCCTACTTGTTCCAGAAACTCGTGCGCACCGGTTTCGGCGCCAACAACGTTGACCATTGCACGCGATTATGCCATGCCTCGTCGGTGGTTGCCCTGCTGGAGGGCGTGGGTTCAGGGGCCGTATCCAATCCTGTCTCCGACGTGCGGCATGCCGAGGTGGTCATCGTCATAGGCTCAAATCCCATCGTCAACCATCCGGTAGCCGCTACCTTCATTAAAAACGCGGTAAAACAAGGCACGACTAAACTGATCCTCATGGACCCGATCAGGACCGAACTAGCCCGCCATGCCGCTTATTATCTGCCTTTCAAGCCGGATACCGACGTCGCCATGCTCAACGCCATGATTAATGTCATAGTGACCGAAGAGCTGGTGGATGCGGAATTCATCAAACACCGCACTGAAAATTATCAGGCCTTGAAACAAAACATTGTCGGTTACACACCGGAATCCATGGCCCCGATTTGCGGTATAGACGCCCGAACTTTAAGAGACGTGGCCCGGCTGTACGCCGCCTCGAAAGGCTCCATGATATTGTGGGGCATGGGCGTTTCCCAGCACGTGCACGGAACCGACAACGTCCGCTGTCTAATCGCCTTGGCCATGATCACCGGCCAAATAGGCCGTCCCGGCACGGGATTACATCCGCTCCGCGGCCAAAACAACGTGCAAGGCGCTTCCGACGTGGGTTTAATCCCGATGTGCTTTCCAGACTATCAACGCGTGGACGACCCGGCGGCCCATGACAAATTCCAAAAACTCTGGCATGCCAAACTTGATGACAAACCCGGTTTAACCGTGGTGGAAATCATTGATGCCGCTTGCGCGGGCACGATCAAAGGCATGTATATAGAAGGCGAAAATCCGGCCATGTCCGATCCCAACAGCAATCACGCCCGTGAAGGCTTGGCGAATTTGGAGCACCTGATCGTGCAGGACATTTTCATGACCGAAACGGCCTATTACGCGGACGTAATATTGCCTGCTTCCGCCTATGCCGAAAAAAACGCCTCTTTCACCAATACCGACCGCATAGTCCAACTTGGCCGCCAGGCCGTGACGCCGCCGGGCGAAGCGCGGCAGGATTTATGGATCATCCAAGAAATTGCCCGCCGCATGGGCTTGGACTGGGATTATCAAGAAGCCAAGGATGTCTTCGCGGAAATGCGGCTGGCCATGACCTCCATCGCCGGCATTACCTGGGAACGCTTGGAAAAAGAAGGCGCGGTGACTTACCCCTGCGAGAAGGAAGGCGACCCCGGCCAGCCGGTGATATTTACCGAGCGTTTTCCGCGCCCTTCCGGTCTAGCGAAACTCGTTCCCGCCGACATCATACCCGCCAATGAACGTCCGGATGACAGCTATCCCTTGGTGCTCATCACCGGCCGCCAGCTGGAACATTGGCATACCGGCTCCATGACTCGCCGCGCCACGGTGCTGGATACCATCGAACCTGCGCCCACCGTCAGCATACACCCGCTGGATTTAGCGATTGTCGGCGCGGAAGCCGGCGATGTATTGACCGTCGAATCCAGGCGCGGCAAGGTTTCCTTATTCGCCCGCGCCAATCACGGCATACAAAGAGGCACGGTATTCATCCCCTTTTGTTATTACGAAGCAGCGGCAAACAAGCTCACCAACCAAGCGCTAGACCCCTACGCCAAAATCGCCGAGGTAAAATACTGCGCCGTTCGTATCGTGAAGGGCGGAAAAATGAGTGAGAATCTGGGTTATCACACGGAACCGGAAGTCGCTTGACCGTAACACTCATTGACAAGCGCCCATGCATGATATATCAGGCATTAAATCACTATAACTTATTGATTTTTAAATATATATGCCTGAAAATTTATGCATAAATACTTAATGGCTTCACAACCAATTGGTAAACGGCTGCACAATAACCACGGTTCCCGGCTCAACGCGCGTTTGCTCGGCGGCCAGTACGATAAAACAATTGGCCCGCGACATGGAGGTCAACACGCCGGAGCCTTGCTCGCCGGTTTTAGACACCGTAAGACTGCCGTCCGGCGCATGACTCAAGATACCGCGTTGAAATTCGGTACGTCCCGGACGTTTTTTTAATGACGAGTTTGAAACGGCTTGCAAGATGAAAGGCTGATTGACGCATTCGCCTGACAAACGCAAAAGCGCCGGATGGACGAACTGGCAAAAACTAACCATCACGGCAACCGGGTTGCCTGGCAAACCAAAGAACAAGGCCGGCCCCAACTGACCAAAGGTTAATGGCCGTCCCGGTTTCATGGCCACCTTCCAAAAAGCGATATTACCCTGCTCGCCCAAGACTTGGCGGACATAATCCGCCTCGCCCACCGAAACGCCGCCAGTCGATATAATCACATCGTGATCGCTGGCGGCGCTAATCAAGGCTTCCCGTAATACAACCGGATCATCGCGCACGATACCAAAATCGGTGATGCGGCAATTTAAACGTTTCAGCATGGCATACAGCGTATAACGATTGCTGTCATAGATCTCGCCCGGCCGTAACGCTTCTCCCGGATAGCGCAATTCATCGCCGGTGGAAAAAAACGCCACCCGCGGTTGGCGCATCACGGACACCTGTTGCTTACCTAACGAAGCCAAAAGGCCTAGGTCCGCGGAGGTGATGCGCCTACCGCGCGCCAATATGACTTGCCCCTGGCGAATATCTTCACCGGCATAGCGGACATTGTCTCCCCGCCGAGTCCGCGCATCGACGCGGATAGTGGTCGTATCAAGGGCTTGAACATGTTCAAGCGGAATAACCGTGTCTAAACCGTCCGGCAAGACCGCGCCGGTCATAATCCGCACACATTCCCCATGGCCGCAGTCACCGGCGAACGGATGCCCGGCAAAACTCGATCCTACAACGTGCAATACGCGCGTGTCGCCATGCACCGGCAGCTCGCTAGCCGCCAACGCATAGCCATCCATGGCCGAATTGTCGTGGGGCGGCACATTCAAGGTTGAAATAACGTCCTCGGCGAGCACTCGGTCCAAAACATCCAATAACGGCAGCAACTCGGCGGCAGCGTTGCCCAAAGGCGTCACGGCCTCCAGAATACTTTGCCGCGCTTGTTCCGCGGAAAAGACGGAGGTATCCTGCTCATCACTGCAAGAGGGAAATGTCAAGAACAAATTGTCAGTCATTTAGCTCAAGTCCGGTGTAAGAAAGTACCCAATGCAATATTGCCGAATAATCGCTCAAATCAAAACAACGTAGCTGGCGCGGCAAAACTAAAGCGGTATCGGAGCTGGCAACCGCATGAATCAGCGGATCGCCGGCGCAAAGCAAAGGCTTGCCCAATTCGGGCCGGTGCACTTCAAGCTTGGGAATGACGGCTGTTTTAAGGCCTTCAATTAAAACCAAATCCTGAGCATCCGGAGGAAGCCGGTCCAGCCAGAAATCCAGCGGCCGAATCGTTTCAGTTTCAGCTTCAGCAATCAAGGCCCAACGTCCGGACGAAACCAACAGCACTTGACTGGCTCCGGCATGGCGCAGGATTTGGCTATCTTTACCGGGATAATCGATTTCAAAATCCGGATGCGTATGCTTAATCACCGCTGTGCGTATGCCGCGTAACCGCAACATCGGCAACAGCGCCGACAATAACGTAGTCTTGCCAGCGCCGCTATGACCAACTATGCCAAGCACGACATGCTCATTCCGCAGCATATATCAACCCACAACCCTTTCCGAGATTTTCACGCAAAAAAAAGATTCTTCGATACCGAGGATTCAGACAAATCCACCTTCACGCCCATCAATACCAACAATTCCTGACGAAAATCAAAAAAAGTCCTTATCGTGGGGAACTGAACTGTAATATAAGACTCCAACAGAAAATCACCATCGCCGGAATTTAGATCAAAATCATACCCACGCTCGGCGGAGCCGAAAGCCTCTAATCTGCGAACATGAAAACGCCGACAAATATCCGCAATTGCGTTCTGATTTCGCCGTATGGTCTCATGTATAATCATTTTTTGTAACGGTAAAGATTAATCGACCATTACACAAGCCCATATTCTATCAATCTATGGGCATGCGCCCTCAACTTAATTTGCAAATTTTACAGTTGGCAAATGGTCCCCGAAATACCCAATTAGCACGACTGCCTCGCCATCGACTCTTTCGGCATCAAAATACAAACGAACATCATTACCCCCGCTCAATTTGGTGTGCAGACTCCAACGACGTTGATTAAAGCCATCCGGCACGGGAAAATCTCGCATCGGTCCATAATTGCGATGACTTAAAGTTGCAGTGGATTCAGGACTCCAGCTAATCGAACCGGCAGGGGAATAAGACACATCCATATCCCATTCAACCGCGCCACGTTGCAAAGCCATTAAATGACGAAAAAGTTGATGAAATACGGCTTCGTTACCCCTAAGCACGGCAATCTGCTCCCTGGCCTTACGTCCAAAACGCAATTGCGGAAACAGCTCGTAGGCTCTTTCCAACAAACGAACACCGTCAGTTATGGATAACTCGATACGGCACAGGATTGCTTGATTTTGCTTCACAACATCCAGTTCCGTAATCAAACGGCAAACTTGCACGCTCTCTTGGAAGACGGATTCAGCATCCAGAGTAATCAAATCCACTTCAACATTAGCGCCTCCAGGTATTTCAGCACTACCCAAGGCGACCACGGGTGCATCCTGCAGCGCGGCGTAAGCCAAACCGATAACTTTCTTGCCCAATGCGTGTCCTTCAATGGCGCGCTCGCCTTCAATCCTACCAAACAAACCATCGGGGCCATCAATAAATGGCTGTTTGTCTAAGCGCCGAGCGACAAACAAACCGGCCTCCTTTTTTGTCCCGCGAAAACACCAATGCCTCAAACCATGTCCTTGACCAATATCTTGATCGGCGGCGGCGCGCACTGAGCGCAAGGAGCGCATGCAACCCAAATTATCCAAAGCTTGTAGCGTAGATGCCAAGGTCTGAATTCGCCGCGCCGGATGCCATTCTTCACAAGGAATCAGACTGATTTCGTCAAGAATCACATCCATTTGAAAATCTACATGAGCTCGGAGAGAGCAAAATCAAATTGGTCGAAAAAACCCTCCGGCCAAGTATTAAGCCTCCCGTCATCATCCATGACGGGGGATTCCGGGACGGCGACTTGGCCTGAACTTTGAGCGAAAAAGTGAACGCGCACCTCCTTTGCGGGGAGTTTTTTTCGTTTCACGGCAACACGAATACCATTCAGCACATGATCGGAATGGGTTTCCACCATCACCTGCACACCACTTGCGGCTGTTTCAGCAAGAATCAAACCAATTTCCTGTTGCGCGCGAGGGTGCAAGTGGACTTCCGGATTTTCAATCATGAGAACATCGCCCGTCCGCGCAGCTAACAACGAAACAAGAATAGGAAACAACTGCGTCAAGCCAAAACCGACATTTTGCGGACGCTGGAAATCCGAACGGGAGTTGGAACGTAACCTTAGACTAATCGCGCTGACACCTTCAATCGGTGAAACCCGCAGATCGCAGCCGGGGAAAAATCTTTGCATATACCCCCTGACTTGATGAAATAACGTCGGCGGGATTTCCGGCAAACACAATGCCGGATTTACTTCGTTCTCGCCCCGCCAATACAGAAGACCGGCGGCCATTTCACCATGACGGCCGACCCGTGCATGGTTTTCCGCCACCCGCAAAGGCAACAATTCACGGGGGCCGCTGCGCTCGGCGGTTATCCAGCTCAAATTCCGCAAGGCCGAGATTACGGAAAAGTCCTGAGCTAAATTGATCGGCATCAACCAGCGTAAAGGCTGATTCGCTTCAATGCGATACAAGATTCCGTCGACTTCCAAATGTTCTAATTTAATTGATAACGCCCGTCTATCCTCGGCTTTAAACAACCACTTCACCGATTGCTCGTCGCTGGAAATACCTAACGCCAAACCACGCCTTGTAGAATCTTGATTCAGTACATCCGCCACATTTCCCAAGGCCAACTCTGGCCCCTCAAGCAATAATTCCCGACCCCACTCTTGCTGCACTAAAGTCTGCGACAGCAAAGCCAACGCTTGCATAATGGATGACTTGCCGCCGCCATTCACGCCTGTTAAAATTGTCAGCGGCCCCAAGGCTAAATTTAAAGCATCAAAGCATTTAAAACTAGAAAGATGTATTTCACGCAGCATTAAATACCTCGCGCAACATCTGGTTTGCTTTTCTAAAGCGAGTACGCACTTCTCGCGGCGTATTTGTACTATAGGTTATTGCCCGTATAAATGATTCATCACTCATCAAATCGTAAAATCTTTCTCTAAGCAACTCCGCCTTCCCGGCAACAGTGTCCACAGAATATCGCGCGAGTCCCGTACTCATGACATCGAATAACGATGCATTAAGCAGGCTACGTCTCTGATTCTCAACATTATGTTTTCTAAAAGCTTGGCGACCAAATACCTCATAATTATTTTTCATTGATCGCCGGAATCTTTTACTTAGTAGTGCTAGATCGTCCACATCAATTTGATTCATTTTCTCCAATCCCTTAGCCAGCCAATCGTCCATATCCCCGCGGTAAGTATCCAAATCCAGCAGCCTAAATGAACAAAAGCGGTTAATCATTTCCCGATCCTGCATTTTTTTGGTATTGAGACTGCCACCCGTCGCGAACAGAAACAATTCAGTCTCGGACTCGTCGCGTAAAAAACGCGTAGCTACGCCGTTATAAATGGCGTTCCGCATCTGCTGGCGAGTCAACACCTCACCGCCATTCACCCGCTCAAAGATATCCAAACGCGCGCGCTCCGGAACGGAACGGTCAATTATATAAAATAATAATTGGCAATCCTCTACTCGATTCTGTAAACGTACATCTAGACCATCAAAGCGCTTGCCGTCCAATTCCGGCCGATCCTTTAGTTGCAGCGCAAGGTTATTATTAAGAAATTGCAGTAATGTGGTCAAGCGCTGACGTCCATCCACCACGATTAATCGTCCCTTGGCATCCTCTGCCACATAAAATACCGGCAAGGGAATCCTGAGCAGAATTGACTCAATCAATCTACTTTGTTTATTGCTATCCCAAACAAAATCTCGTTGAAAATCCGGGTCCAATACAAATCGATTATTCTTGATTCGCCGAATAACATCCGATGCTGTACGCCGCTCATCCCGGATGGCCAATTCGTCCAGTGGATAATCCTGCCAGTCACCTGGCGTGGGCAGCGAATAACCCTCAAGGCCATCCTCGGCCAATTCGTTTTGCGACAGATTATCGATAACTGTGCTTGTCATGAATTTTACAAATACCTCAATCCCTAACTCAACACCCGCTGAATTCTCTCCAAAATCCCCGCCGCATCCAAGCCGCACAAAGCCAATAATTCCTCGCGCGTGCCTTGGTCCACAAATTTATCCGGCAAACCGATATTCAACACCGGCATTAAAATAGACTGCGCTTGCAAAAACTCATTCACCGCGCTGCCAGCGCCGCCGGCCACCACGTTTTCCTCCACCGTCACAAACGCCTGATACTCGCGCGCCAAATCCAGCAGCAAATCCTCGTCCAACGGTTTGACGAAACGCATGTTCACCACTGTCGCGCCCAATTGCCGCCCAACTTCCAGCGCCGGCTTCACCATCGCCCCCCAAGCCAAAATCGCCAAGCGCGAACCGAAATGCCGAATCTCCGCCTTGCCGATAGGCAGCGAGGTCAAAGCAGTATCAATGGCTACTCCCGGCCCCTTGCCGCGCGGATAGCGCACCGAGGCCGGCCCCGGATGATGGAAACCGGTGGTCAGCATTTGCCGGCACTCGTTCTCATCCGCCGGCGCCATCACCAGCATATTCGGGATGCAGCGCATATAACTAAAATCAAACGATCCGGCATGCGTCGGGCCATCCGGGCCGACCAAGCCGCCGCGATCCAGCGCGAACAACACGTCCAAATTCTGCAACGCCACGTCGTGAATCAACTGATCGTAACCGCGCTGCAAAAAAGTGGAATAAATCGCCACCACCGGCTTCGCCCCCTGGCAAGCCTGACCGGCCGCCAGCGTCACCGCATGTTGCTCGGCGATGGCCACGTCGAAATAACGCTTAGGAAAACGCTTGGAAAACTCCACCAAACCCGAACCCTCGCGCATGGCCGGCGTAATGCCCAATAAACGCTCGTCCTGTTCCGCCATATCGCACAACCATTGGCCGAAAACTTCGGTATAAGTCGGCTTGCCGCCGGCCGATTTAGGCAAGCAATCCATGGTCGGGTCGAACGCCGGCACCCCGTGATACGCCAGAGGGTCTTTCTCCGCCGGCTCATAACCCTTACCCTTCTTGGTCACGATATGCAAAAACACCGGCCCCGTCAAATCGCGCAGATTCTCCAGCGTAGACACCAATACATCAATATCGTGTCCGTCAATCGGCCCAAAATAATTAAAGCCCAACTCCTCGAACAAAGTACCGGGCACGATCATGCCCTTCACATGCTCCTCGGTCTTGCGCGCCAACTCCCACACGCTAGGCATGCCGCTCAAGGCCTTCTTGCTTTCCTCGCGCACGGACGAATAAATCTTGCTCGACAACACCTTGGTCAAATATCGGTTCATCGCCCCCACCGGCGGCGAAATCGACATCTCATTATCGTTCAAAATCACCAGCAGATTCGCCTGCACGTCGCCGGCGTGATTCATCGCCTCGAATGCCATGCCGCCGGTGATGCTGCCGTCGCCGATAATGGCCACCATTTTCTTGTCCTCGCCGCGCAACTGGCTGGCGATAGCCATGCCCAAGGCGGCGCTGATCGAAGTACTGGAATGGCCGACGCCGAACGCATCGTATTCGCTTTCAAAACGGCTGGGAAACGCCGACACCCCGCCCAACGAACGGATAGTCGTCATGCGCTCTTTGCGGCCGGTCAAAATCTTGTGCGGATAAGCCTGATGCCCCACATCCCACACCAACTGATCGGTCGGCGTGTCGAACACATAATGCAAAGCCACGGTCAACTCCACCGTGCCGAGGCCGGCGGAAAAATGCCCGCCGGAAATACTGACCGTCCGCGTCAAATACGCCCGCAACTCATCGCACAAAGTGCGCAAGCTTTCCTTAGGCAGCGCGCGCACGTCGGCGGGACTGTCAATATCATGCAACAAAGTAAACTCATTGGTCAGATTCATATTAATACAATGGCTCCCGGTAGAACATCAGAATTACGCCTATCTGAAACAAGGCGAACACCGAAACAAAACCGGCGATATTCTTGCCGGGCGAATCGAGTTTAAGCTCCAGCCAGCGGCCACAAGCTAAAATCAGCGCGAACACACCCATCATGGTATGCCCGACTTGAATTAAAAACGCGGATTTGGGCTCAAAACCCACATGCGAATGCGCCAACAACATCATGCCGCCGAACGCAGCCAACAACGGAAACACATACGGCAACCCGCTTTGTTTTTGCTGCATCCGGGCGCGCACTTCCATCCACCCCAGGCCAAACACCAAAAAAGTGGCTATGCGATGCTGCAACACCTCGCCGTTGTTGAACGTACTCTCCCAAAAACCAATCGGCCCCAGCGGCCAGGTTTCCGCGTCGCTACGGAAAAACAAAAACACGCCCAGCAACATAAAACCCACCGGCCAATAGCGCGCCCACGCCAATCTGGCGTTGTAGGACAACATCGCGAAAAAGCTCATGCTCGTCAAAAATATGCCGGAAATATTATGGTTATAATCCGACCAAGCGGTAGCCGCCTCAGAAGGCACCTGCCCGACGATAGCCGTGCGCCCGGCCTCCCCGGCCAACAGCGCGGCATGGCTAGGCGATTCCCAACGCGGAATCCGCGGCGCAAACATATTCAACACCTCGTCGACGCCGGCCACCAAATGCGGAATATCCACCGACGGCGGCTGCGAGGCCAAGCTAGCGGCGGTGAACAAAATCGTGATTAAAATCAGCGCCTCGGCCTCAATGTAATACGGCACCCTCACCGTCAAGGCATACAAGCCGCGGGTAGCGAAATACTCGCGCGCCGTCTCCCGATTAATCCAGGCGAAACCCAAGGCCATGCCCATCATAATAATCTTCACCAACAGCAAATTGCCGTAACCCGCGCCGAGAAAACCCTTAAACGAACCGATGTAATACCACGCCAACGGCACGCCGGTTACCAGCAAACCTATCACCGCGCCCGCGCCCAGTGTAGAAAACCGGTGCAACAATACCGGCCACAACTCCACCTGCATCAAATTTTGTTTTTTCAAACGCCACAGCAATAAAATCTGAAACACCCCGCCGACCCATACCGCGGCCGCCAACTGGTGCATCACGGTCAAACTCATCAGCCAGCCCCTATCCTCCAAGCGGCTGGCCCCATGCACCAACCAAGCGTCGGATAAAACCAGCGGCGCCACGATTCCCGCCGCCCACAACCAATGCACGCGCGAACGGGAATGCGGGGTCAAAACCCAGCGTACGAAACCGGCCAGCCCCAAGGCCAGCAAGGCGCGCACCAAACCCGCCTGAAACTGCGAAGTGGCAAAAAACGCCGGAAACGGCGATTTGCCCAAGGTCGCGGCCATCAACCAGATTTTCAGGCCGATTTTCACAAACTGCGTCACCGCCAGATACTGAGCGCCGAAAAAAATCAAAGCGGTGGTTTTGTCCAACAAGGACTGGTTGTACTCGGTTTTGTCCCGCCAGGGAATCAATACGCACAAGCCCCACAAAATGCCGCCCACGGCCATGGAGAACAAAGCCAGATCCACGCCGCCGATTAAAGAATCAAGATAATTAGCGATACCTTCCATAAAACCCATTACCTAACAGCCGGTTCGCGCACGAAAAACCGCAATAAATCCTCGCTCAAATGCCCATCGGCGGCGAAGATTTTCAATTTAATCGCATATTCGCCGGGCTGCAGCGCCGGCAAATCCAACATCACCACCCCCGCCTTCGGCCCAGGCCGCGCCGTGATAGTCTGCATTTTGTCGCCGCTGCTGACCAAAAACACCTCCGACAAATCCAGCTCCACCTTGGAATTAAAGTGCAACTCCACCTCGCTGGCTTGATTCGCCGCCGGCGGCTTCAATTTCAACGAATTATGCGTCACCACCGCATGGCCGTGCGCCGCGCCAGCCGCAAGCAGCCAAGCGCCAAAACCTAACACTCTCATCAAACGCATCACAATACCTTTTATTTACGGTTTTTCAGCGCGTGGCCCGCCAAATTTTTACCTAATGTCCAAATTGCGCCGGTCACTTGATGCGTGTCGGCGATGGTTTTATCCAAGGAACCGACAATCCAATCCCGGTCCTTTTGCGTCAAATTCAACGGCGGCAACAACTTGACCACATTCATGCCGTGCCCCGCCACCTGACTCAGCACCCGATGCTCCTTGAACAACGGAATCGTAATCATCTGGCAGAACAACCCTTTGTTCGCCGCCTCCAACATCGACCAAGCCGCCTTCAAGCCAAGGCTTCTCGGCGCTTGAAACTCCACGGCAATCATCAAACCCTTGCCGCGCGCCTCTTTTAAAAACTCGTATTTCGGGACGCTGGCGTTAATGGAAGCAATAATATCCGCCCCAACCTTGGCGCTGTTTTCCACCAGATTTTCGGCGCGGATGACTTCCAGCGCCGCCAAACCGGCCGCCATCGCCAAATTATTCTTAGAAAACGTGGAACCATGCACCACCGCTCTATCCATGCGGTTGAACACGCTATCCATGATTTTGGTCGTCATCGCCACCCCGCCAACCGGCACGAAACCGCCCGACAAAGCCTTGGCCATCAAAATCATGTCCGGCTGCGCGCCCCAATGCTCAATCGCCCAAAACTTGCCGGTACGGCCAATGCCGCACTGAATCTCATCCGCGACGAACAACGCGCCGTATTTTTTACACAAGCGCTCCACTTCCGGAAAATAATCGTCATCAGGCAAATTCACCCCTTTACCCTGCACCGGCTCCACGATAAACGCCGCCACGTCCCCGCGGCTCAAGGCCGCTTCCAGCGCCGGCAAATCGTTGAACGGCACCGCCTGACAATCCGGCAGCATCGGGCCGAAACCCTCGCGGAAAATCTCCTCGCCGTTCAGCGCCAAAGCGCCCATGGTCAAACCATGAAAACCGTGCTCGCAATACAAAATCCGCGCCCGCTTAGTGGTATAACGGGCAAATTTAATCGCCGCCTCAACCGCCTCGGTGCCGGAATTACAGAAAAACATTTTCTCCAAATTCGGCGGCGTGGTAGCCAAAATTTCCTTGGCCAGCAAACCGCTGAGCAAAGACACGTCCATTTGCACCAAATTCGGCAAATCCATGCTCAAAGTTTCCTGCAAGGCGCGCACCACCGTCGGATGATTGCGCCCGATGGCGAACACGCCGAAACCGCTCAATAAATCCAGATACTCGTTCCCGGCGTCGTCATACAAATACTGCCCAACCGCTTTTTTATAATTTTTATCGTAACCGATGGTGCGCAACACCCTAACCATCTGATTATTCAAATATTGCTCATGTAAATCGAATTTACTCTCGAAATGCTGGCTAAAAAGTTCGGAAATGCTGAAAGACATGAAATAAAAACCTCTAATTATTCTGACAAGACGGCCGAAACCCGCATGCGTGAATGCACGCCGGCCTAGGCCGCATCGGCGCGCGCCATTCCGGCGGCGGCTTGCTTTAATGCGCTGACCGCGGCGTTAAAATTCAGCCCTAGGCTAATCAACGCCGGAATCTGTCCCGGATACCGGAACAACTGCTTTAATAAAATCGACGGCTCGACCATGCCGTCCGCGTTCAAAGCCGCCGCCACCGCCGGCGGCAAAGTCAAATCGACCGGATCGGCCACCGCCCGCACCGCCAGACAAGGAACACCGGCTCGCGCCGCCGCCTCGAACACCGCCGCGCTTTCCATATCCAGCGCCGCCGCGCCGCTGGCGCGGTGCAAGGCTTGCTTCTCGGCCCCGGCGGCGACCAAATGCAAACTTTCCAACAAATCCCCGTCCAACACCCGCGCTCCCGGCGGCAACTGGCGCAACAACCATTGCCGCATGCCGGGGTCGGCGGCATACACGTCTCCGGCGGCGGATCTGACCCGCGCCGCCAACGCCAAATCGCCGGGCCGCGCCTCCGGCGACAAACCGGCCGCGCAACCCCAGCTCAACAAACACTCCACGCCGCCGGCCAACAAGGTTTCCGCCGCCCGCAACGCATTATCCCGACCCGCGCCGGACACTAGCACCCGCAAGTTAAGCCCGGCCTCCGCCTGCCCGCCTCGCGGCAAACGCCGCCGCGCCAACACCGCCGCCTCTTCCGGCAAAGCCGCCACCACGCCGACCCGCCCCCAGGCGGCCGGCGCGGCCCAGGCCTTAAACTGGCGCGCCACTGCTGCTTAAAGCGTTACGGTACTTGGCCAAGGCCCACAACGGGAAAAACTTGTCATAACCGTGATACTTCAAATAAAACACCCGCGGAAAGCCCGGCGCGGTGAAACAAGGGTCTTGCCACACGCCGTCCGCTTGCTGCGTGCGCAACAAGAAATTAACCCCGGCGCGGGTTTCAGGAGCCTGCGCCTCACCGGCGGACAGCAAACCTATCACGGCCCACGCGGTTTGAAACGCAGTGCTGAATGCATAGCGGCCGCGGTACTTGCGCTCGTCGTGATAACTCAAATTATCCTCGCCCCAGCCGCCGTCCTCGCGCTGCACGCTTTTCAGCCAGCGCACCGCTTTTCTGACCATCGGATCGCTATTCGGCGTCCCCGCGTACTCCAAGGCCAACAACACCGACCAAGTACCATAGACATAATTAGTACCCCAGCGGCCGAACCAAGAACCGTCATCCTCTTGCTCGCCGCGGATATACTCAAGCACCCGCCGCAACGCCGCCGCATAAGCCGGATCGGCATCCTGCTGCTGCGCCAACAACATCGCGCAACGCGCGCTGACGTCCACCGTCGGCGGGTCCAACAATGCGCCGTGATCGGCGAATGGAATTTCGTTCAAATAATAATAAGTATTATCCACGTCAAACGCGCCGTAGCCGCCGTTCGCGGATTGCATGCCGGCTATCCAGCGCGTCGCGCGCGCCAACGGCTCGCGCATATCCTCGCCGCCGTGGCGGCCCATGGCGAAACCCACCACCGCCGTGTCGTCCACGTCCGGATAATGCGGATTGGCAAACTGAAACGCCCAGCCGCCGCCCGGCAACTTTGGCCGGCGCACCCGCCAATCGCCCGGCTCGTCGGACAACTGCACGCTCTTCAGCCAATCGAACGCGCGCTGCAAACTAGCGTGGTTGCCGGCGGCGTCCGCCTCCTGCAAGGCCAACGCGGTCAAACTGGTATCCCAAACCGGCGACAAGCACGGTTGGCAATAAGCGTCATGTTCATTGACCACCAACAATTTATCAATCGCCTTACGCGCGGTCGCCACTTGAGGATGATCATGCGGATAACCCAGCAACAACATCGCCTCATAAGCGTTCACCATGGCCGGAAAAATCGCCCCCAAGCCATCCTCGCCGTTCAAGCGCTCGCTGAACCACGCCACCGCTTGGTCTATCGCCCGCTGCCGCATGGCATGCGGAATAAACGGCTCGGTCAGCCGCCCCAATTGATCCAGCCCCAAAAACACCTTATTCAGCCAAGTGCGCTCGGGGAAATAATGCCGCTCCTCGTCCGGATGCACCACGAACAACTCGCGGATATTCACGCCGCGCGGATTTTTCGCCTTCGCCTTCAAGGTGCACAAAATAAACAACGGCACCATCACCGTCCGCGACCAATACGACACCTTATCCAAATGGAACGGAAACCATTTCGGCAGCAACATAATCTCCACCGGAATATACGGCACCCCGCGCCAAGGCAATTGCTCGAACATCGCCAGTGCGATGCGGGTGAACACATTGGCGCGCGCCGCGCCGCCCTGGCTTAAAATCCACTCCCGCAAGCGCGCCATATGCGGCGCGTCCACCGCGTCGCCGGCCAATTTCAACGCAAAATACACCTTCACGCTGCAACTAATATCGCCCGGACCGCCGGTAAACAACGGATAACTGCCGTCCGTCGCCTGCCGTTTACGCAAATAAACCGCGATCTTGGCCTGCAACTCAGGGTTAATATCGTCCAAATAATGCATCATCATGATGTACTCGGACGGAATAGTGCAATCGGCCTCCAACTCGAACACCCAATAACCGTCGGCGTGCTGCAAGCCGCGCAATTTAGCCTGCGCCCGCTGAATGGCCGCATTCAAGGAAGCCAACCCGTCCTTAGGCGCGCGCATAAAATGAGAAGCTGGTTGAATATCAATTTCTACAGGAGTTTCGGTAAACATAGTTAATTCCTTATCATCCGCCGTGCGTCAACCGCCTAGAGTCAAGCGGGGTGGTGTAACGCCAGTCCGGAGTTTTAAGATTACGACTGACCAAATTAAAAATTAACGACAACAGCAAATTGCTGCGCACAGTCAATTTGCTGCAAACAATAGTGGCCTTAACGCTATTCCGGCTGATCTTGACCCGCGACGACTCGTTAAAATCAAGATTCCGCTTGATCTTTTTCAGCGTCAACACCGCCATGCCCAGCGCCCACAAGCAAAAATGCCGAATCCCGGTTTCGTGGCTAGGCAACAATTGCGTATAAGTCAAGGCGTCCTGCAAATGCTCGTGGGCTATGCCGATCAAACGCGTAAGACCCAAACGAAAATTCGCATCATTGGTTTCCGGCGTCAAATCCGCCAGATCAAACCCGGTTTCGTCAAAAATATCTTGCGGCAGCCAACACACTCCACGTTGCGCATCATCCCAAATATCTTTCAAAATATTGGTCATCTGCAAACCCTGACCGAACGAAACCGACAAACGCAACAACTCATCCCGATGCCGGTTGATCTCCGGCGAGTAATGGCAAAACAGCTTCGCCAGCATCTCGCCCACGCAACCGGCCACGTAATAACAATAATCGTCCATGTCCCGCAACGACTTGAGCCCGGCGCGCAAATCCAGCGCCTGATAAACCGGCATGCCGCCGGCCATGGTTTCCACGCAAGCCGCCAAGGCCGCCACCTGCTCCGGGGCCAGGCCCCGGGTAATCGCAATCACCCGCGGCGTCAACCGGATCAAATCATGCTCGGCCGGAATAGTCTGCGAAGACAACAACGGCGACAACTCGCCGCTAAAGCGTTCCGCCTCGCGGCCGGTTTTCACCACCAGAATGAATAAATCGCAAAAATATTTCTTTTGCGCCGGCGTCAACGCCACCTCGTCCTCAATGGTGTCCACAATCCGGCACAACAAATAGGCATTGGCCACCGCCTTATACAACGGCTCCGGCAACTGCGGAATAGTCAGCGCAAACGTGCGAGACACACCGGCAAGCAATGCGGCCTGCAACGGCTCGTCCGCCAGCGCGGCCAAAGCGCTATCCCCTTCCCTTGAAAATTGCTGATCAGTCATGCGCCCAAGTTAAACCTAAAGTTAAAAACAATGTTGCGAATTTTTGATAATCATAGACTGTTTGTTGGCAATTTGCAAAGGTCTGTTGCGCCTCGGCAAAAGCCCACAAAAATCAAGCTTGTCGCCCGGCAGCCACAAACGACTCAAATAGAAAAAAATATAATACTTTCAAATAATTAAAAAAAACATCACCTGCCAGCCTCGCCCTGCTCCAACCCTGAGGCCAAGCCCACGCCGGCTGGCCTGCAAAGCCCGGCCCCGGTAATTTTTTACACCGAACGCTGGAGTGTTGCAAAAAAAAGTAGTATTCTTGCCACAACAAAACCAGCAAAACCTAATATTGCCGCAAACATCCTTGATGCTGATAAGGTTTTACTGGCGAAACAAATTTTCAGCCGCCCGCCGCCCTGTTGCACGACAACAACAAACCCTACGGCGGCTGATTATATTTATTTTGACAACTATTCGGCCATGTTTTTTCAAATCAAAAAATCAATGACATGTCGCAATAGCTAGTTACCGTTTTTTTATGATGTAAGTAAAAACGTACCGCCTTTTTTAAAACCAAAGGTACGTTTTATATGTATAAGTTAATTGGAGATAAAATCCGTGAGTGTCCCTTTACGCCAACAAATCGCAGTCGGTTCCTACCTCATCAAACAAAAGCTGAAAGGCGTCAAAAAATATCCTTTAGTGCTGATGCTGGAGCCTTTGTTCAGATGCAACCTCGCCTGCGCCGGCTGTGGCAAAATCGACTATCCCGACGACATCCTGGACAAACGCCTGACCGTGCAGGAATGCCTGGACGCCGTCGACGAATGCGGCGCGCCCATGGTCTCCATACCCGGCGGCGAACCGTTAATCCACAAGGAAATGCCGCAAATCGTCGCCGGCATCATCGCCCGCAAAAAATTCGTTTACCTCTGCACCAACGCCCTGTTGCTGCGCAAACGCATCGACGACTACCAACCCTCGCCTTATTTGACCTTCTCCATCCATCTGGACGGCATGCGCGAACGCCACGACGCCTCCGTATGCCAAGAAGGCGTATTCGACATAGCGGTGGAAGCCATCAAACTCGCGGTCGGCAAAGGCTTTCGCGTTACCGTCAACTGCACTCTATTCCAAGGCGAAACGGCGGAAGAAGTCGCCGAATTCCTGGATTACGTCAAAACCCTAGGCGTGGAAGCGGTCACCATCGCACCCGGCTTCAGCTACGAACGCGCGCCTAACCAAGACGTATTCATCAAAGGAGAAGAGGTTAAAAACCTATTCCGCGGCATATTTAAACTCGGCAAGGGCCGCGACTGGAAACTCAACCACTCCTCGCTTTACCTTGACTTCCTGGCCGGCAACCAAAGCTACGATTGCACCCCGTGGGGCAACCCGACCCGCAACGTCTTCGGCTGGCAAAAACCCTGCTACCTGCTGGCGGACGAAGGCAACGCCGCCTCGTTCCAGGACTTGATGCAAGACACCCCATGGGACAAATACGGCACCTCGAAAAACCCCAAATGCGCCAACTGCATGGCCCATTGCGGTTACGAAGCCACCGCCGTGGAAGACACCCTGACCAATCCGCTCAAAGCTCTATGGGTATCGCTGCGCGGCCCCAAAACCACAGGCCCCCTGGCCGCGGAAAAACAACCGCAATACGCCAAAAACCTCAAAAAAAGTCCGCTTAGCGAAATTCCTGTCAAAATAGAGTTATAAACCGCTTCCACCATTGCTCGGCGTCTTCCTAGAGGTTTTTGATACCTATGCTAAAAAACGTATTTTCCGCCTTAATGCTCATCATCTGTTGCACGGCGGCGGCTCCGGCCGCCGCCGAAATCAGCGCCCGCCAAGTAGTCGAAAGCTTCCAAAACGTGCTGCTCGACAGCATGAAACAAGGCAAGGACCTCGGCTTCAAGGGCCGCTACGACAAACTGGACCCGGCGGTCAAAAAAAGTCACGACCTGCCTAAAATCACCCGCATCGTAGTCGGCAAGCAATGGGAAGAACTCACCCCCGAGCAACAAACCAAGCTTGAGCAAGTCTTCACCCGACTCATCATCTCCCTATACGCGCACAACTTTAACAACTACGACGGCGAAAACTTCAGCTTCGTATCCGAGGAAGAAACCGGGCGCGGCGGCGTGGTCATCCACTCCAATCTGCACGTGCCAAACGACAAGGACATCAAATTCGACTACATGATGAAGAAAAAAGACGACGACTGGCAAATTATTAATATAATAGCGGATGGCGTCAGTGATTTAGCGCTCAAACGTTCAGAATATACCAGCGTGCTCGGCAAGGAAGGCTTTGATGCCTTGATTGCCAAAATCACTGAAAAAATTGACGCATACGCAAACGCACAATAATTTTTCAGGTTTTTTAATGAAATACCCTAGGCTAAGCGCGGCCCTGTCGGCTGTATTGTTCAACCTAACATTTTCCGGAACCCTTTTTTTGAACGGCTGCGCCACGGCGGAAAAACCCGCCGTGACCGCCGCCGCCGACGGCGCGCCGGCGGCAGTCAAAAAAACGGAGTCCCAAAACGTTGACCCTTATGAAAGCTTCAACCGGGTCATGTTCAAGTTTAACGACCACTTGGACGACTACCTAGCCAAACCCATTTCAGACGCCTATCTGTTCATTGCCCCGTCTATCGTCAAGCAAGGCGTCACCAACTTCTTCAGCAACCTGAAAGACATCAACGTCGTCATCAACGACAGCATGCAAGGCAAATTCGAGCAAGGCGCGGAAGACACCGGTAGATTGATAGCCAACTCCACCCTCGGCCTGCTCGGACTGGTTGACGTGGCCACTGACCTGGGCCTGAAAAAACACGAGGAAGATTTTGGCCAAACCCTCGCCGTCTGGGGCATCCCGCGCGGCGCTTATCTGGTGCTGCCGATACTGGGTCCCAGCACCACCCGCGGCCTGCCCGGCAGCCTGCTCGACATCGCCGCCAACCCCAGCACCTACTTCGGCGCGCCGGTGCAAGTCATCTCCATGCTCAACACCCGCGCCAACGCCGAAGGCTCCCTCAAATTCATCAACGAAGCGGCCATCGACCCCTATTTATTCACCCGCGAAGCCTATCTGCAAAACCAGCAGCACTTAATCACCGACGGCAAGGTCAGCACGCACGTCGACATCCTGCCGCTGGAAGAAGACCTGGAAGACCCGCTGGATGATAAAAATAACGCCGCGACCGGCAAAACCAAGCCCGGCGCGGAAAAAACCGATGCCGAGCAGGAAAACATGCGTACCGAACAAGCCCTAGCGGCCAACGCTTACGCCGAAACCGACGCCAAAATAGACGCCCTGGAAAAAAAGCTGGAACGCAAAAGACATCGCCACCGCCACCGCCACGTCCTTCCCAAACCTGAAACCGAAACCCTAGCGCCCGCGCCGGCAACGCCGGAAGTCAAACCAGCCGAACCGCAAGCCCCGGCCAATACCGGCGGCTAATGCTTCCACCGGCTAGACGCATAAGCCAGCGCTTCCTGCACATTCAAATCCCGCGTGCCGCCGCCGGTGCGCGTAAAAAATCGCGGCGCGCCGTTTAGCTCCAAAAACACCGGCCGGTTGGCCGGTGAAATAATCACCCGGCACACCTGTTTTTGCTCCACCGTGTGAAACAACACATGCAAAAACGGACACACGTCCGCCCCCAAACCCGCCGCCGCCGCCGTCATCAACGCCTGCTCGAAACCATCCGCATCCTGCCGCCTTAAGGTCTGAAAATCCTGTTTCAGCCCTAAAATCTCCCCGTTATCCGCCACCCCGATCAACAACACCCCGCCCTGCTGACTATTCAAAAACCCGGCCAGCGTCTTCAACACCACCGTCTCCAAACCACGGTTCACCCGCGACTCAACCACATCCCAGCGCAAACTAGACTTAAACTCCAAATACGGCCCCTCGCCCTGCCGGATAATAGAAGGCAAATCCTTATCCAACTCATGCTTCAAATACTCAATCTGCTGCAAATGCCGGTACATGTGCATATACAACAACAACGACGCCACCCCCAGCCCCGCGCCGATCTCCGCGTAAAAGCGCAACAAACGCATATTATCCGCCGAAACATTACCGGTCACCGCGCTGCTGAACAACTTGAACGCCGACGCCATGGACATCAACGGCGTTTTCTCGTTCTCCCGCGCGTTAATATAATCATAACTCGGCGCCAACACCAACAAACCCACCGCCGCGCCGATCAACCCCGCCAACACATACAACTTCAACTCACGCCGCCAAATCGACAGCAACAACCACAAAAACCGCTTCATACTCAGCCGCAAGTCATCCAAAACGACTATTTTAACAGGCTAAGCTTCGCCTCGCGGCCGTCTTTGGCCAGACTAAGTCATCATTTCATGCGCCGCGCACAGATGATTTAAAGCCGGCTCCCGCGCCTGCGGTGCGATCTATATTGATGCAACGTGTGGCGCATCAATCCCGACAGCCCGCGAAGGGTGCGAGAGTAAATACACCGGACTTATTCGGAATGGGCAACCGGCGGCATGGCTAGCGGCGACGTCCCGCCTAACAAACCAAACAATAATTGATATTTCAAAGGTAAACTACCCATTAACGAATTTTCCGTCTGCTCCAAGGGATCGGTAAAATCCATGGCCACACTCGAATTTAGACTCCGGCACTGGCCGGAATCGCTTATTTGATACATAGCCGCGCGCTTGAGCGGTTTGCCGTTCAACACATGAAAACCGGGAAAATAAACCCCCGCATCGCTAGCGGACCATAACGCCGCACTTGATTCAAGCAGGCAACGCCGGGTTTTCAGACGCACATTACCGCTAAACTCATAGCGGGAATAAAAAGGCAAAAGCTTAAACCGGTCTGCGCTTAACTCTACCTCCGGTTTCGCCTCATCCGTACCGATAACCATGCTAAAACCGTTACCGCCCAGCTTGCTCACCCGCTGGCTTAACTCCGACAAAGGATTGGGGTATGGACTTATTTGCAACCAATACAGCAAATTGACGGCATTAGGTTGCGGGCTTTGCAGCACAAACAAGTCCTCGGCGTAAATTTCCTCGTAATCGACAAATTGAACCACTTTACCTCGGCGTAATTGCTGCCTAATCATTCCGGCGCGTATCGCCCGCGTATTATTATCCCTATCAAGCGCACGCCAGGAAAAATCCCTGACCCACAACCTAACCTCGTGCAAGCCGCCCTTATCGTTAAACGCAACAACGGATTCATCCGCGGTACGAGCGCCGCAAGCCGTTAACAAAAGTAAACTGCTTAACAAGAAATAAAGGCGACAATAACGCCAACTAAGGAACCTCTGATTAAAACAGTTTTTCAAGCAAACCTTGGCCTCAAATCATTGATTTCAATAGCACTGAATTTTGAAGCAACGAATTAATCAGAGGTTCCCTAACTTGATTACACTCCGTCAATATGAATCACGCCCCCGCCCCAAACGCCTCCCGCCGGAAAAGTTTGCGCAATAATACGCCCGCATCAAGGTGCGGCGCTTAATTAGTCACGGTTATCTGACATACGGCCGGATCGCGCAATTTATTATTACTTTCCTTGACCGCGACAGCCACCACAATTAAAGTATTGACCAAACTTGACGGAATCTTATTGCTGATCAGCACGCTCGGCAAGGTATGCTCGCCCGGCTCATAGATCTCAAAATTGCAAATCCCGGGCGGTATCGTACCCGAAATAGCTGAAACCGTGGGACCGCTTAATCCAATGCCTCCGGATTGATTGCCCAAGTAACTGACTACGATATCCTTCAAATGCACCGGATTACTGCAATCAGAATTGAATAGCTTAACCGACACATTCAACGGATGATTAATTCTTACCGTCTCGGGACAGATCAATTTATCTTGGCCAAATGCAGGCAAGGCTAAAAACAAGGAAAATGCGAAAGAAAGCTGGCGATTTAACATCATAACGTCACCTCGAAAAGAAAAGAAAATAAAAACCCTGCACTAACAGTGCGATTAAATTATAGACTAACATTTAGGTTTTTGCTTTTATTCAACCAACCGATTCCCGCCCGCCAACCACCCAAGGCCTTGGCGGCCGGAGGCGGTTGGCGGGAGTGTAGGAGGCATGGATGCCGACTCCAAGCCCCCAGGGAGGGGTTTACGGCGTCTCCCGCCAGCCGCCTCCGGCCGCCAAGGCCGTCAACTACGCCAAAGTATTAAAACCGCCAAAAACCTAAATCCACCTAATTTTGCAAAAACAGAAATTTTATGTCAGATTATCCCGGCCCAGCAAATCCCAAAACCTCAAAACCCGAGACGTTTTCATGCAAAAACTCGACAACATCCGCAGCCTCATCATCGACATGGACGGCGTGCTCTGGCACGGCGACCGGCCGCAAGCCGGGCTAACCGAGTTCTTCCACACCCTGCGCCGCCTAAAGCTCCCCTTCGTACTGGCCACTAACAATGCCGGCATGACCGCCAATCAATACGTCGAAAAACTGGCCGCCATGGGCGTCGAAGTCGCATTGCAAGAAATATTGACCTCCGGCATGGCCACCGCCCTCTACCTCTCCAAACGCTACATACCCGCGCAAACCCGCGTCTACGTCATCGGCGGCCCAGGCGCGCGCCAACCCTTGCAAGACCTAGGCTTCACCCTCACCGGCCCATACCAAACCGGACCGGAAGAAGGCGCGCACCTGGTCGTCTGCGGCCTGGACAAAGAACTCTCCTGGGACAAACTCGCCACCGCCACCCTCAACATCCGCGCCGGGGCCGCCTTCGTCGGCACCAACGGCGACACCTCATTGCCCACCGAACGCGGCGTCACCCACGGCAACGGCGCGATATTGGCCGCCCTGCACGCCGCCACCGGCGTACAAGCCGTCATCGTCGGCAAACCGGAACCCATCATCTACCAGCAAGCCATGGAATTGTTAAACGCCGATCCCGCCGCGACCATAGCCATCGGCGACCGCCTGGACACCGACATCCTCGGCGCGGTGCGCGCCGGCATCCGCTCCCTGCTCGTACTCAGCGGCGTCAGCGCCGAAGCCGACCTCGCCGGCCTGGACTACGCCCCCGACTGGATACTCCCCGACATCCGCGACGTCACCCGCGTATTGCAAGCACTATAAACCTGCCCCCGGCCTACCAACTCCGCCTTGCCCGCCGGCCGGCAGCCGCGCGCTACCGCCCGCGCGGCGCACGTCCGGCGGGCGCGGAGCGCCTCCGGCGCGGCTAACCGCCCTGATGACCTCGGGCGAGGCGGAAGCCAATAACGTCGTCGCGCCGGTCCGGCGGTAAGCCGAAGCGGCTAGCGGAGCGGCAGTTCCAGCCGTAGCTGCTCCACGCGCCGCCGCGCAGCACACGCCGGTCGCCTGCCTCCGGCCCGGCCGGGTCAGTGACCGGCCCGCCCGGATACTCGCCCAGCCAATCTTGGCACCATTCATAAACATTGCCATGCATTTGATAAAGGCCCCAAGCATTGGCAGGATATTTTTTCACTGCGGCGGTTTGTTGCAACGCGCCTTCGCCCCATTCAATATTATTGGTCCTTTCCCAAATTCCACGGTAATTCACCTTACTCAAATCCAAATCATTCCCAAAACTAAACGCGGCTTGATTTCCAGCCCGGCACGCATACTCCCATTGCGCCTCGCTCGGCAAGCACAACCGCAACGCCGGTTCCATATCATTCAAGCGCGCCATAAATGCTTGCGCCTCATCCCAACTGACCATTTCCACCGGCAAATCATCCCCCTTAAACCGGCTAGGGTTCTCTCCCATCACCGCCAACCACAAAGCCTGCGTCACAGTGGTTTCCGCCAGCCAAAACCCCTGCGTCAAGCTGACCTCATGCAATACCTCATCGCTATATCGCCCTTTTTCACTTTGTGGCGACCCCATCAAAAACGTCCCCGGCCCTATCCAACGCAACACCTGCTCCACGCCTTTATAGCAAAACCCCATCCACCAGCCATACTCATCCAAACCCCAACTTGCGGCCCACGCCTCTGGAAATGGTTGCGGCGGCGGCGAAGGTCTTTTTACCTGGGTTGTCATAAAAGCGGCCCTATCAAAAATTAATTAAACCGCAAAGGCTTCGCTAGACGACATTAGCCGGTATTTACCGCGTATCGATCTAACCGGCCCCTCATTTGCCTTCGGCAATGCCTCGCGGGCGGCGATGAAATCCACAAGATCCAAAACCTCGGCCAAACCCTGCTCGTCCAAGGTATGCAGTTTCGCCAAAATAGCTGCATTCATTATCCTGCTCCTAATTAATGCCAATACACATTAACGGTTTTACAAAAATCGGCCAGCTAGCGGACTGGTTTTTTCAAAGGCCGCCATTGTAAACCCCAAACCGTAACCGCCGGCAGCCATTTGCTAGTATTACTTGACCCCAAGCAAAAGACTACAAGTCCAGGCTTTCACAATCTTCAAGTAGGCCAAAAACATAAGACCTTGGCGGCCGGGAGCGGTTGGCGGGGGTGTGGGAGGCATGGATGCCGACCCCAAGCCCCCACGGACGGGTTCACGGCGTCCCCCGGCAGCCGTTCCCGACCGCCAAGGCCGGCTGGACGCCAACAGCCTGTTACTTAAGCTACCGCGATAGGTCCCGGCTGCATGAAACGATGCGCTTCACTGCGCGAAGCAGCATCCTACGGCTAGCTGGCGGAAAAACTGACAAGCCCCAACCAACCAACCAAGGCCTTGGCGGCCGGGAGCGGTTGGCGGGGGTGTGGGAGGCTTAGGATGCCGACCCCAAGCCCCCACGGACGGGTTCACGGCGTCCCTAACCCTCTCCTACTCCGCCAAACCACCCAAATTCCAAGACTGAACCACCCGCTGTTCATGCTCATGCCCCAAAACACTCAAACCAGCAGGGTCCAGGTAAAACAAACGCCCGCCGTCCGGCGGCAAACCCAACCAGCGCGCGGTCAGAATCCGCAAAAAATGACCGTGCGAAAACAACAAACAGCGCCCGCCCGCCGCTTCCAACCGGCTCAACACCCGCTCCGCCCTGGCCGCCACCTCGGCCAGGCTTTCCCCGCCCGTCACCGGCGTAGTCCAAATATCAAACTCGCCCAGGCTTTGCCGCAATTCGACGCGGGTTTTCCCCTCAAAGACGCCATAATCCCATTCCATTAAATCATCAACATACTCAACGCCGTTTTCGGCGGCAAACCCGGCCAAAAGCGCGGTTTCCTTAGCCCTAGACAAGGGACTGCACCAAACCCGGTCAAAGCGCTGCTTGGCCAACAGCGGCTTCAGCCCCCGCGCCTGACGCTCGCCTAGATTAGTCAGCGGAATATCGGTGCGCCCAGTATGTTTCAACAGCTTGGCCCACTCGGTTTCACCGTGCCGCGCCACCCACAATTGCAATGAAGAATTATTCAATATATTCATTAGGAAAATGACATAAAGTTGATGAAAACTAGACAAACCCCAACGCCCGCCAACCACTTAAGGCCTTGGCAGCCGGAGGCGGTTGGCGGAAGCGTAGCCCGCATGGGCGGGCTCCAAGCCTACACGGACGGACGTATTCACGGCGTCTCCCGGCAGCCAAGGCCGCATTGACGCCAACAGCCTCTTCAGTAACTAGCGTGATAGCCCCTGCTTAAGCCGAAAACCCAAACCGTTACGCCAAAGCCTGCAAATCGCGAAAAAAAAGCGTAACGGCATTTATCACGCTCGCCTCCTCAATATGCAAATAAGAAGCCTGACCCGGCCCGCATAAACGCGCCACGCTCAAATTACTCAACTCCAAGCGGCAGCGTTTCATCACCTGATCCTTATCAAAACCGGCCTGACTCCCCGCCACGCTTTCATCATACCCCAAGGCCAAAATATGATGCTCGCAAAATTGCTCCTTATCCGGCTGCTCCAAATCGAATAACCTAGCATTCAATCTAGCGCTTTCCACCTTGCTTAAAATGTCGCCGCCATCCTTCAACGCATCCGGAAACAGCCGATTCCAAAATACAATTTTAATGCTATCCGCCAACTCATCGCTACTCAAACTCAAAGCGCAAGCTTGCAACGGCGCGCCGAAAAAAACAAAATCCCCGATCAAATCAAAACCGCCCTGCCGGACGCGCGGCGACTTGCGGATAAACCGGGCCACCAAAACTTCCACGCCGCCGGCGTTGACCCATTCAAAATCAAAATACCGCTGACTTAAACTGGTTACACTTAAGGCCGCCAGCACATGATCCTTAACCACCGACAATAACAACCAACCCGCCAACTGCTTAACAGTCGTCACCAGCCGGTCGCGCACGGCAAAATCCGCCTGAAAAAACCGGCCCTCCCGGCTCAAACAAGCCTGCGCGGCCGGCAACAACACCTGATTAAACACCGGCAAATCCAACTCGCCATATTTTAAATTAGACATCAAAACCCGCGCGGTTTCATCTCCATCCGCCGTAAATTCATGCGCGATATCCAGTCTGCTCAATTCCCGCAACACGCAATCCCTCAACAAATCCGCCTGATTTAACTCATCGGCGATTCGCTCTCTGATTTTTTGCAAGAATATATTATCCAATTCCATATTTAATTTATGGTTATTCATTAAAACGCGCATACAGCCTTTAACCCCCCCTTGAGATTTATAAACGTAATAACTTTTTTTTTTAATAAATAAAAATATAGGCGATAAATGCACGCAGCCTAATGCGGCGCATAAGCAAACGGCTTGGCCAACGGCTCCCCGACAAAAATACCCTGCCCCGGCTCCTGCACGCTACGCCAATACGCCTCAATTAAACTGCTGCCGCGCAAATAAAAATACATCACTACACCCGGCGCGGGAAACTTGGCCGGAAAATTACAAGGCTCAACCACCGCGCCATAGCTGGCGGTGGCTCCGGCCCGCAACCACTCCATTAAATTCATCTGATCGCTGCTCGCCATCACCCCGCCGCTGGAAGTCAAATGATCCGCAATGGCCCCCGGCAAATACCGGTTCTCATAAATATGCGGCACATGAATCAGACCGGTGAAATAAAACATCACATCGGTCCGCCCGGCAATAAAATCCTGCTCCAAATAGTTCACCGGCCACACATGCCCCAGCCGCTCCGCCACCATCGGAAACGCCGCCGCCCGGCTATTACGCGCCCCATCGGAAGTTTTTAGCAAATACGCCGAACCAATCGGATGGCTGTAATCCGACGCCACCCCCCGGTCAATAATCTGTTTCGCCTCCGCGAAATCCTTGCCCGCCAAAGCCATGGTCAGCCGCCAGCCCAAATCGGTAAACGGCCGGCTACTCTCAGAGGCAAAATAAGGGCTGCGCCGCGTCTCCGTGCAACCGGTCGAGCAAAAAGCCGGGTCAAACCCGGCGGCGAACGCCGTAGTGATAGACATACACTCCACCCGGAACGGCTTCAGCCAAGTCAACACAAAGGCCTGCACGTGCGCCGGCGTTTGTTGGTCCACCTGCGCTTTCAAGCGCTGGAATTCGGCTTTTGCTAAAATATCCTGACCGGGAGCAAAGCGAATATGAATCACCTGAGCCTTAGGAATCCCCCTCTGGGCTTGATAATATTCCCCTATCCGCACGCTCAAATCGTCGGCGTCGTTGACGATCACCGCCACCTGCTCCGGCATCAACGCAGGAGAAGGCCTAAATATACTGGAAATCTCGGCCCGGCCCGGAGCGCTCACCAGACAGCATAAAACCAAAAAACAAAACCGTAAACATCTGAACCGTAATAAACTAAAACGTAATAAATAGAACACGCGTAACCTCGGAGATGTTAAAAACTGAATAATACGCGAAGAAAGGGTTCTCTTGGCGCTTAAATTTCCTTGATACCGCTTCAACCTTAGGCACATGATGCACCGCGACACGCAAAAATTAAACCCCCGGCAACTCGCCGCCGTCAAAAACATCGACGCGCCGCTGCTGGTGCTGGCCGGCGCCGGCAGCGGCAAAACCCGAGTGATCACCGAAAAAATCGCCTATTTGGCGCGGCAAGGGCTGCCCGCGCGGCACATCGCCGCCGTCACCTTCACCAACAAAGCGGCGCGGGAAATGAAAACCCGCGTCGCCCGCCTGCTGGACGACAAACAAAGCCGCGGTCTCACCGTCTCCACCTTCCACTCCCTCGGGCTGGACATCGTGCGCCGCGAGCACAAAGCCCTCGGCTACAGCGCCAATCTAACCTTATTCGACGAACAAGACAAACTCAGCCTGCTACGGCAACTGCTGTCGCACGCGCCAAACCTCGGCGACCCCGCCGCCGCCGAGGACTGCGCCCAGCGCATCGGCGCTTGGAAAAACGCCTTCGTGCATCCCGAACAAGCGCTGGCGCAAGCCCAAGACCCAGAAGCCGCCGCCGCCGCGCATCTTTACCGCGAACTGAACCGCAGCCTAAAAGCCTACAACGCCGTCGACTTTGACGACCTAATCCTGCTGCCGGTACTGCTATTCGAGCAACACGGCGACATCCGCGAAAAATGGCGCAACAAAATCCGCTATCTATTAGTAGACGAATACCAAGACACCAACAACACCCAATACCAACTGCTCAAGCAACTGACCGGAAACCTGGGCAAATTCACCGTCGTCGGCGACGACGACCAATCCATCTACGCCTGGCGCGGCGCGCGGCCGGAAAACCTAACCCAGTTGCAACAAGACTACCCGCGCCTGCAAGTCATCAAACTAGAGCAAAACTACCGCTCCGCCGGCCGCATCCTGAACGCCGCCAACCATTTGATCGCCAACAACCCGCACGTATATGAAAAAAAATTGTGGAGCGCCCTAGGGCAAGGCGAGCGCTTGCGAGTGCTGGCTCATCGCAACGAACAAGCCGAAGCCAAGCAAATCATCGCCGAAATCATACACCACCGCTTCAAAACCGGCGGCCGTTACGGCGATTACGCCATACTCTACCGCGGCAACCACCAATCGCGCCTGTTTGAACAAGAACTGCGCGCCAACAACGTCCCCTACTTCATCAGCGGCGGCGCTTCATTTTTCTCCCACGCCGAAATCAAAGACGTACTGGCCTACCTGCGCCTCATCGTCAACCCCGGCGACGACGCCGCCTACCTGCGCGTCATCAACACCCCGCGCCGCGAAATCGGCCCCGGAACCCTGGAAAAACTAAGCGCCTACGCCGCCGAACGCGGCATCGGCCTGCTGCAAGCCAGCGCCGAATTCGCCCTGCGCCCGCGCTTGCCGGACAAAGCCTGGGAACGCCTAAACCAATTCGCCGACTGGTTGCGGCGCACCGCCGCCAAAATGCAAGGACCGGCGGCTTTTCAAGCCATCGAACACCTGTTGGAAGACATTAACTACACCGATTGGCTCTATGAAAACAGCAAAACCGCCGCCGCCGCCGAACGTCGCCTGAAAAACGTGCGCGAACTAACCGACTGGCTGCAACGGATGGCGGAAAAAGAAACCGCCCCGCTCGGCCTAGCTGAAGTCGTGGCCAAGGTCATGCTATTGGACATACTGGAGCGGCAGGAAGAACAAGAAGCAGGCGACCAAGTCAGCCTGATGACCCTGCACGCCGCCAAAGGCCTGGAGTTCCCGCACGTGTTCATGATCGGCATGGAAGAAAACCTGCTGCCGCACCAAAACAGCATAGACAGCGGCAATATAGAAGAAGAACGCCGCCTAGCCTATGTCGGCGTCACCCGCGCCCGGCAAAGCCTCACCTTCAGCTACTGCACCCACCGCCAACGCTACGGCGAACTAACCGAATGCGAACCCAGCCGCTTTTTAAACGAACTACCGGAAGAAGAACTGGAATGGCCGCAACGCAATCAACTAAGCCCCGAGGAAACCAAACAACGCGGCAAGGAAAGCCTGGCTAGCTTGAAGAATTTGTTGGCATGATTACAAACCGACACGCAAGAAAATTTGGCTACCCGTCTAAGCCGGGACAGTTAATCTTTTATCATGGATTCACAGCCTAGGTTATAGGTTGCCTAGTTGCTTGCTAAAGTCTTCCCGGCTTAGAGGAGTAGCCGAGAATTTAACAAAATGAAAGCGTGAAAAAAGCGGCTTATTAAAACCGCGGTCGCGGCGAGACCCACAAAACCAACTAATTAAATTACGAATTCTGTAAAAAACGTTTTAAGTCATCCAATGATGCATGATCAAAATCCCAATAGCCATTCAATGCCGCAATGCCAACACTATTGAAGGGCTCATGCAAAGCCGCCAAAAAAGCCAGCGCCTTGGCCTTGCTTACATTTTTCGGAAAATAATATTTTTTTGGATCCTTGGGCTCATCCAAATTTTTTTTTGCCAAATTTGTTTCCAGACAGGCCATGTAAGCTTCAAGGCACGACATAGCAGGATGCTCCGTGACCGTTTTCAAGCATAAATCCTCAAGCATGCCGTTTTCTAAGTTTCCCGGCATCAAAAAAACGCCTACTTTAATATTTTCGCCAGTCTTGTAAGAGCCTGCCGAATCAGGGTACGGTAAGTCGAGACTTTTTAAGATATCCTTGACGCTTTGCAGTCTAGAATCAAAATTATCATCCGAATCCAAAATCAGAAGCAAAGTATTTAACTTATCATAATTTGGCAAGGATTTGATAACCTTCAGCTTATTTTTTAAACTATCAACACCAGATATATCCCAAACCTGATACCCATCAAGACTGCCTATATTTTTCAAAAAGGCCGTCAAAAAATTTATTTCATCCTTGCCTTCACAAACAATGAGCTTATCCTTAGTAATGGATTCATTAGCCATTATCTAACTTCCCACTTCTTCTGAATAGACAGCTCTAGCTCTTCAAAATTAAAAGTATGACTAACTATCTTGTCGTTCTTTCGGTCAAGCCTAATATAGCGAAACGAATCTTGATCTTCTTTTTCCACGCCTTTAACGGCGTATTCCAGACACTCATAACTATGGGTGGTGGCGAAAATTTGGCAATTATATTCCTTCGCGGCCTTAACTATCCCGTTCCACATCTTAGGAAACACTGTATAGTGAATCCCGGTTTCGATTTCATCAATCAATAAAACTCCATTTTCATTAGATGAAATGTTCAACAATATTGAAATCAAGCGAGACATGCCATCACCCATCTGAGCTATGGGTATTTTCCGATCAATGCCTTCCAGTTGCGCATGGATATAGGATTGACTCTCCAAGGTTATGGTGGACAAACCTATAAGCCTAGGTTCTATGGAGTCTCGTATAAAACCAGTCAATCGGCCGATTTTCCCTAACACATCCAATTTGCCAAACTTGATTGCATCTTCTTGAAAGTTAGTTTTTACCGAGGAAAGCATAAAATAAGCATTTCTTGCCTGCTCAAATTCAATATTACCTTCAGTATAACTTGCAATATTATTTCGATCTATAACATGATGCCAAATCTTTTCCTTTTCACCAAACGACTTATAGGTAAAGTCTAGCGAATACACCGCGCGACTTCCCCTGCTTGTTGTTATTATATTAGGAGAAATTTTTTGTTGTACCGGAATTTTGTAGTTTTTGTTTATCCTAAGAAACAAAGTATTACTTTTTCCGTTTTCAGCTAAGGAAATTTCTATTAGGTTGTTGAGATCAAAATTACTAAAAATCGGACTCCATAGGCTATCCACATTATTAGCCAAGGCTGTGATGGCTCTAAACGCATAAAGACTGATAATGCAATTTACATTATATCTATTATAAAACAAAAATAAAGCCTCTAATAATGAAGTTTTACCCACATTATTCATGCCGCCAATCAAATTCACATAGGAAACGTCTTCAATCCTTAGCTTGGACAAGCCCTTAAAGTTAGCGATATTGATAGAATTTATCATTAAAATCCTTACACCTGGTTTTAACTTTGCAATTATGGGAGTATAAATTCATATAAAATATAATTATAATTCAATATTCAAAGTTAACCACCCAAGGCCTTGGCGACCGGGAACGGTTGGCGGGGGTGTCGCCAGCAGGGATGCGGGCTCCAAGCCCCCACGGATGGGTTCACGGCGTCTCCCGGCGGTCGTTCCCGGCCGCCGGGGCCGGGGCATGTTACCGACAGCCTAATCCTTATTCCGCGAGACAGCTTGAAACTATCCGCGAATTTACCACATCACGCCTAAAACCAGATTAATTCTTAGACTTATCCACAATCTGATTCGCCTTAATCCACGGCATCATCGCCCGCAAGCGCGCGCCGACCACCTCAATCGGATGCTCAGCGTTCAAGCGGCGTCTAGCCGTCATTTCCGGATACCCGGTAGCCCCTTCCGCGATAAACTGCTTCGCGTATTGGCCGGTCTGGATATTATGCAAAGCCTGCTTCATCGCCCGGCGACTTTCTTCATTGATGACGCGCGGGCCGGTCACGTACTCGCCGTATTCCGCGTTATTGGAAATCGAGTAATTCATATTGGCGATACCGCCTTCATACATCAAATCCACAATCAACTTCAACTCGTGCAAACACTCGAAATACGCCATTTCCGGCGGATAGCCCGCTTCGGTCAAGGTCTCGAAACCGGCTTTCACCAACTCCACCGCGCCGCCGCACAACACCGCCTGCTCGCCGAACAAATCGGTTTCGGTTTCATCGCGGAACGTCGTTTCAATAATGCCCGAACGGCCGCCGCCAATCGCCGACGCATAAGACAAACACAAGGTTTTAGCCAAACCGGAAGCATCCTGATGAATCGCGATCAAATCCGGAATACCGCCGCCCTTGACAAACTCGGAACGCACGGTGTGACCCGGCGCTTTCGGCGCGATCATCACCACGTCCAAATCGGAACGCGGCACGATTTGGTTGAACAAAATAGAAAACCCATGCGCGAACGCCAAGGTCGCGCCTTGTTTGATATTCGGCTCAATCACGGATTTATACAGCTGCGCCTGAAACTCATCCGGGGTCAAAATCATCACCACGTCGGCGTAAGCCACCGCCTCCGGCACATCCAACACCTTCAAACCGCTGGCCTCGGCCTTGGCCACGGAAGGTGAGCTAGGACGCAAGCCCACCACGACGTCGACACCGGAATCCTTTAAATTATTAGCGTGCGCGTGGCCTTGCGAACCATAGCCGATAATCGCCACTTTTTTGCTTCTGATGACCGATAAATCGGCGTCCTTATCGTAATAAACTTGCATATTGCTACTCGTTGTTGATTAAAGAATTATATTTTTAGCAAACTTTTTAACTTAAATTATAAATGCAGACCCTTTTCGCCGCGCGAAATGCCGGTCGGCCCCGAACGCACCACCTCAATAATGCTATCGGCGGCGCAACCGTGAATAAACGCATCCAATTTACTGGAATGCCCGGTCATTTCCACCACATAACTGCTCGGCGTCACGTCGATAATCTTGCCGCGAAAAATATCCACCATGCTGCGCACCTCTTCCCGGCTCTCCAGCGTGGTTTTGATTTTCACCAACATCAACTCACGCTCGATATGTTCCGATTCGGCCAAATCGATCAACTTCACCACATCAATCAACTTATTCAATTGCTTGGTGATTTGCTCAATGATTTCATCGTTGCCGCGCGTCACCAGCGTCATGCGCGACAGACTTGGGTCCTCGGTCGGCGCTACCGTCAACGACTCGATATTATAACCGCGCGCGGAAAACAAACCGGCCACCCGCGACAAAGCGCCGGACTCGTTTTCGATTAAAATAGAAATGATATGTCTCATTATGACAACTCCCTATCCAACGGCGCGCTCGGCGCGACCCGCAACTTCATGTCATGATGCGCCTTGCCCGCCTCGATCATCGGATACACATTCTCGGTGCGGTCGGTGACGAAATCCAAAAACACCGTGCGATCCTTCAAGCTGAACGCCTCTTCCAGCGCCCCGCGCACATCCTCCGGCTGCTCCACCCGAATGCCGACATGACCGTAAGCCTCCGCCAATTTCACAAAATCCGGAATCGTATCCATATACGATTGCGAATACCGGCATTGATAGGAAAACTCCTGCCATTGCCGCACCATACCCATATAACGGTTATTCAAATTGACGATTTTCACCGGCGTATTATATTGCAACGCGGTGGACAACTCCTGGATACACATCTGAATACTGGCTTCACCGGTAATACACGCCACATCCGCATCCGGAAACGCCAATTTCACGCCTATCGCCGCCGGCAAGCCGAAACCCATGGTGCCCAGACCGCCGGAATTGATCCAGCGCCGCGGCTTATTGAAATGATAAAACTGCGCCGCGTACATCTGATGCTGGCCCACGTCTGAAGTGACATACGCATTGCCGCCGGTAACCTGATACAACTGCTCCACCACATACTGCGGCTTGATCAACCCGCTGTCGCGGTCATAGGCCAGGCAATCGACCTGCCGCCAACTCTCAATCACATCCCACCACGCCTTAAGCTCCTCACTGTCGGGCTTAAGATTGCCCGCCTTGATCAACTCCAGCATCTGCTCCAACACCGGCTTCACGTCGCCGACAATGGGAATATCCACCTTCACCGTTTTAGAGATCGAAGCCGGATCGATATCGATATGAATAATCTTGGCGTACGGGCAAAACTCCGTCAACTTGCCGGTCACCCGGTCGTCGAAGCGAGCGCCCACCGCCAGAATCACATCGCTCTCATGCATCGCCATATTGGCTTCGTAAGTGCCGTGCATGCCCAGCATGCCCAAAAACAATGGGTCGGGGGCCGGATAAGCGCCCAAGCCCATCAAGGTTTGCGTGATCGGAAAGCCCAACAAACGCGTTAACTCGATCAACTCCCGATGCGCCTCGCCCAATACCACTCCGCCGCCGGAGTATATGATCGGACGCTTGGCCGACAGCAGCAACTCCACCGCTTTCTTAATCTGCCCCTTATGCCCGGACACCACCGGATTATAAGAGCGCATGCTGATTTTTTCGGGATAATGGTAGGGCACTTTGATGTTCGGATCGGTAATATCCTTCGGAATATCCACCAGCACCGGGCCGGGGCGACCGGTAGTCGCCACGTAAAACGCCTTTTTGATGGTTTCCGCCAGCAAATTGACGTCCTTGACCAAAAAATTATGTTTAACGCATGGACGGGTAATGCCGACGGTGTCCACTTCCTGAAACGCATCGCTGCCGATCACCGGCGACGGCACCTGGCCGGACAGAATCACCAACGGAATCGAATCCATATAGGCCGTGGCGATGCCGGTCACCGCATTGGTCGCCCCCGGACCGGACGTCACCAGCACCACGCCCGGCTTGCCCGTCGCGCGCGCGTAAGCGTCCGCGGCGTGCGCCGCGCCTTGTTCGTGGCGCACCAGAATATGTTTCACATCCTCCTGATGAAAAATCGCATCATAAATGTGCAGCACCGCGCCGCCGGGATAGCCGAATACATATTCGACCCCTTCATCTTTTAAACATTGGACCAAGATATGTCCGCCACTGAGTTCCAAGATACTACCCTCGAAAAAGCCACCTAAAATTATAATCTTCCCTGCCGCCGGGAAAAAGGTTTGATAAACTACTTCGTTTATGTCCATCCGTCAAGCAAAACCGCAGTCTTAGCAATTTTAAGCCACCACATGCCTGAAATAGACCTATGGCGCTGTAGTTTGGCGCTGACTCCCGCCGATCAAAACCGCTGCCTGAAAACCCTAAACCCCGGCGAACTCGAACGCGCCGGCCGGCAAACCCGCCAACCGGCGCGCGACTATTTCATCGCCGCCCGCGGCCAATTGCGCTTGATATTAGGCTACTATCTGCCAATCCGGCCCGCCGATCTGGAATTTGCCGCCCACCCCAACGGCAAACCTTACTTAATCGGCCAAACGCTATATTTCAACCTAAGCCATAGCCAAGATCGCATGGCGCTCGCCGTCTCCAAGCTTGACCGCATAGGCGTGGACATAGAAGCCCTCGCGCCCCGCTCAGGATTGCATAAACTCGCGCAACGTTGCCTCTCCGCCGCCGAATTTGAAGGCTGGAGCCAAACGCCGCCGGCACAGCAACTCAGTCTATTCTATAGCTTATGGACGCAAAAGGAAGCTTTCATGAAAGCCGTGGGCCGCGGCCTGGCGCTAGGTCTCAAGGAATGCGAATTCAGCCTGCACCCAAAAACGGCGCTGCACCGCATCCCGGCGGCATACGGCTTGGCAAAGGATTGGCAAGTCATGGAATTCCCCGCCGGCCACGGCTACGCCGGCGCGCTGGCCGCGCCGGCCGGAGCCTTGCAAATCGCCATCCGCGACCGGCAAGACGGTTATTAGCTTACCGCAAAACTTTTACCGCAGCCGCAAGCGCCGGTCACGTTTGGGTTATTGAATTTAAACGCCTCGTTAAAACCCTCCTTGGCGTAATCCAACTCAATCCCGGCCAATTTATCCAAATCCTCGGCTTTAACCAACAGCGTCACCCCATATTGTTCAAACGCCTGCTCGTCCGCGGCCCGCTCTTCGGCATAATCCAGCACATAGGCATAGCCGGCGCAACCGGAAGCCTTCACGCCCAAGCGCAATCCTAAGCCCTTGCCGCGGCTAGCCAGTTGTTTTTGAATTTGCCGGGCCGCGTTTTCAGTAATCGTAATCGTCATATCATTCCTCGCTAAAATAATGCGGCGTCAGGCGGGAGCCATGCCCAGCAAGCGCCGCAACACCGCAACAAACCGGTCAACCTCTTCGGGCGCGCTGTCCTTGCCCAAGCTGACGCGTATGGCCGCTTGCGCCAATTCCGGCGGCGTCCGCATTGCACTCAAAACCGGGCTGATCTCGCGGCTTTCCGCGGAACAAGCGGAACCGCTGGAAACCGCGACGCCCTCGCGGTCGAATTGCATCAACAGCATATCGCCGCGAAAGCCGCCCACGCCAAATTGTACCGTGTTCGGCAAGCGCGGCGTCTCCTCGGCGAAAATCCGCAAACCCGGGAGCAGGCGCAATTGCGCCTCCAACCGCAAGCGCAACGCCATTAAATGCTTTGCCCGCGCCGCCAGTTCATTACGCGCCAATTCGGCAGCGCACCCAAAACCGACGATGGCCGCGACATTTTCGGTGCCGGCGCGTAAACAACGCTCCTGATCGCCGCCGCGCTGCAACGCCCGCAACGACGGCCAGTCGGAAATTAACGCACCAGCGCCCTTGGGGCCGTAAATCTTATGACTAGACAGCGTCATCAACTGCACGCCCAAGGCGCGGAACGACAGCGGTATCTTGCCCGCCGCCTGCACCGCGTCAGTATGCAACACCGCGCCGCGCGCGGAGGTAACTTCGGCCAGACGCGCAATATCCTGTATCGCCCCGGTTTCGTTATTCGCCAGCATCACCGAAACAAAATCGCCGGCATTAATGCCTGCCCGCGGCAAAACATCAAAATCCAAAACGCCCTGCGCGTCCACCGGCAGCGTATGCAAAACCCCGGCCCGCGCCATGGCGTTTTCCGTCACCGAAGGATGCTCAATGGCGGAAATGAACGCCCGTTCACCGGCATTATGCAAAGCCAAGGCGTTGGCCTCGGTGCCGCCGCTGGTAAAAACCACTTGCTCCGGCAAGCAATCGACCAACTCCGCCACCTGCCCCCTGGCGCTATCTATGGCGCTACGCGCCATTCTGCCTAGGCGATGCAAGCTGGACGGATTTCCGTACATGCCGCCCAAATACGGGGCCATGGCCGCCGCCACCCTGGCATCCAAGGGCGTAGCGGCGTTATGATCCAAATAAATCAAGCCGACATGCGCTCGTGTCTGACCGGCATCTCGATCACCTGCTCGCCTTGACGCATGGCTACTTCGCTGACCAAATCCCGCTCCAGTAATTGCCCCAGGCTGATCTCCTTCAAGTAAGCGCGAATTTGTTCGCTGAGCCCCATCCACAAATCATGCGTCAAGCAAGGCTGATCATTATGGCAATTCGATTTACCGCCGCACTTGGTGGAATCCACCGGCTCATCCACCGCCTCGATAATTTCCGCGATGTTGATCTGATAGGCATCGCGGCTCAGGGTATAGCCGCCGCCCGGCCCGCGCACCCCTTTCACCATCCCCGCCTTGCGCATGCGGGCGAACAACTGCTCCAGATAAGACAAGGAAATAGTCTGGCGCGTTGCAATATCGGTTAAGGTAACCGGCTTGGTTTGGCTGTGAAACGCCAAATCCAACATCGCCGTCACCGCGTAACGCCCTTTTGTGGTAAGCCGCATAAAATGCTCCTATTTGAAACCTAAAACTGTAAGAAACCTAAAAACCCTAAGAAACCTAATCCCCATAAGGTTAACTATAAATAAACCAAGTATTTTAGTCAAGTATTGATCTATCACACAGTAAGGTTTTTTTCTCAGCGCGGCCCGACGCGCGTAATGACATGAAAATTCAACGAAAACACTGACCTTAAGCGCGCTAGGCTAAACCGAATAACGGCAAACCGGCCACCCGTCCGCTAAACTAAACAGAGCTTTTTACGTTACCAAAGGAAATAGCATGCCTGAGCGCGCGCATGGAAATAACCCGCCAACCCGGCGCGTGGGATTTTGGCAAGCCTTCCGCTTCTGGCTAAAACTGGGCTGCATCAGTTTTGGCGGCCCGGCCGGACAAATCGCCATCATGCATCAAGAACTGGTCGAACGCAGACGCTGGATATCCGAACGCCGATTTCTGCACGCGCTGAACTATTGCATGTTGTTGCCGGGTCCGGAGGCGCAACAACTATCCATTTACCTGGGCTGGCTATTGCACCGCGCTTGGGGCGGTATTAGCGCCGGCCTGTTATTCATCCTGCCCTCGTTCCTACTGTTATTGCTACTGTCCTGGGTCTACCTCGGTTTCGGAGAGCTAAGCTGGATAGCCGGCCTGTTCTACGGCATCAAACCGGCGGTCACCGCCGTGGTATTACAAGCCGTGCGCCGCATCGGCTCGCGGGTATTAATCAACCCCTGGCTGTGGAGCATCGCCGGCTGCGCCTTTATGGGCATTTTTTTTCTAAAATTACCTTTTCCATTGATTATCGGGCTGGCCGCGGCCGCCGGTTTTTTAGGCGGCCGCCTCAACCCCGGCAAATTCACGCCGCGGCCTGCCCATCCGCCCGCCGCCGCCAAAACCAATGCCGAGCCGGGTTATGCGAACGGCGACGCCTTCATTGATGACATCGCCCGCTTGCCCCACACTCAATTCCGCTGGTCGCGTTTGATTGGGATAGTCCTTAGCGGATTGGCGCTGTGGCTCGTTCCCATGCTAGGACTCGCCTGGCGTTTCGGCTGGTCGCATCCCTTGACGCAAATGGCAACCTTCTTTAGCAAGGCAGCCCTGCTTACCTTCGGCGGCGCATACGCGGTATTGCCCTACGTTTACCAAGGCGCGGTGGAAACCTACCATTGGCTGACGCCGCAACAAATGCTGGACGGCCTGGCTTTAGGTGAAACCACTCCCGGCCCGCTCATCATGGTGGTATCCTTCGTCGGCTTCGTCGCCGGCTGGACGCAAAACGCCCTCGGCCCGGAACACGCCACGCAAGCCGCCGTCGCCGCCGCTTGCGTGGTCACTTATTTCAGCTTCCTGCCCGGCTTCCTGTTCATTCTAGCCGGCGGACCCTTGGTTGAATCCAGCCTCGGCAACCTCAACGTCACCGCGCCGCTCACAGGCGTGACCGCCGCGGTAGTCGGGGTCATCCTCAATCTGGCCTTGTTTTTCGCCTGGCACGTGTTTTGGCCGCAAGGTTTCGAGCACGGTTGCGACGGCCTCGCCCTCGGCATAGGATGCGCCGCACTTTACGCACTAATGTTCTGTAACATCGGCGTCATTCCGGTCATCATAAGCTGCGGTTTGAGCGGCGTGTTATTAAGCTTACGTTGAACCTAAGCCTTTGCTTCGGCGAATTGAACGTCCCGGCCCGCCAAGAAGCGCGGTTTTTTTACCCCCGCATACCTGCTCCTAATATTCCCATGTTGTAAATTTTATGTATACTTGTCTATCAATTTTTTGCGCTTAATTTCCAGCGCCAATGCTACTTCGCAGTCAATGTCAGGAATTTATATGGAACTACAACATGAAACACTAGAAAACGGTCTGCTGCACATTAAACTCATCGGACGCTTAGATGTGCTTGGCGCTCAAGAAATAGATATTAAATTCACCGCGTTAACCGCCAGCAAAAAAACCAACGTATTGGTAGACCTAGGCCAAGTCAGCTTTCTGGCCTCCCTGGGCATACGCACCCTGATTACCTCCGCCAAGGCCTTGGACAACCGGGGGGGGTTAATGGTGTTGCTAAATCCGCAACCCAATGTCTTTAATGTGCTTGACACCTCCGGCGTCACCAGCCTAATTCCAACCTATTTCGATTTCGCGGAAGCCTGCGCCGCCTTACAAATTCGATCCTAGAGGATTTGCGCATAAAAATCGAATCAACTTTTTCCCTTTTCCATGTTTTTTTCAAATTTAGAGAAAGCTGAAAAACAAACCCTCGCCATTAGCAATCAATCCGCCGAACTTGCCCGCGTCGCTGAATGGCTGGAACAACTATCTATTGAATTTCAACTCAATGACGACATAGTTTTCAAAATTGATCTAGTTTTAAATGAATGCTTAATTAACATCATCAGTTACGCTTATCGCGACCAGGCGGAACATACCATCACAATAAACTTTTACCCTGACGCGGATCACGTTGTTTTGGAAGTCATAGACGACGGTTTCCACTTCAATCCCTTCACCCGCGAGCCCTTACCGCCGCAATTGACCCTGGAATCCGCCACGCCCGATGGTCGCGGCATCCTGTTAATCAAATCTTTTACGGATAACCAAGAATATCTTAGGCTCAATAACAGCAACATCATGCGAGTATATATCAAAAAATGAACCACGCTGTTTATCTTGACCCCGAAAGCTTCATCGCCAACCACCACGACCTGATCGCCTCGTCGCCGCTGTTGGCGGACGCACCCACTGAGCAGTTACGCGCCATGTTGCTGAAATGCCGCTACCAACGCCTACCCAAGGGCGAGTTGCTGATTTCGCCAAAACATGTCAACAATCATCTGCACGTACTTCTAAGCGGAGAACTGATCGCGCATATCCATGCCGGCAGCCTAGAGAACGGCTTCAGCATCCCAAGCGGCGAATTTGTCGGCGAAGTCTCGTTTATCGACAATCAAGCGCCCACTTCCTATGTCACCGCCGCCAACGATAGCCTACTGCTTTCCATCCCCGACACCATATTCTGGACTGAATTCCTGACCATTCCCGGACTGTCCAAAAACTTACTCCGCCTGATCAACACCCGCACCCGCGCGCGCAACCAAGCGTTGCAAAAAACGCTAGAGCAAGCCATGCGCCTTAAATTATTGGAAAACGAACTGCGCATCGCCCAGGAATTACAGGCCAACATCCTGCCCGAAAGCCCCTTGTTTCCACACCTCTCAGGACTGGAAGTCGACGCGGTGATGAAACCGGCCAAGGAAGTCGGCGGCGACCTCTACGATGCATTCGCCCTGGATCAGGAGCACATCTGCCTAGCCATCGGCGATGTCGCCGGCAAGGGAGTGCCCGCCGCCCTGTTCATGATGCGCGCCATCACTATTTTGCGCCACGAAATGCTGACTAAGCTCGACTTATTGCACGCGATACGTAAAATGAACGAAGTGCTATGCGACAAAAACCCGCAATGCATGTTTTTAACCCTCATGGTGTTCGTATTCAACACACACAGCGGCGAATTGCAATACGCCAACGGCGGCCACAACCCTCCGATATTGGGCTCGTTCGGCCAAGGCTTTGACTTGCTGAAACAACCCAAGGGTATGTTGCTAGGCATCAACCCACGCGCGGACTTCCAGCTAGCCGCCATTAACCTCAAACCCGGAGATATGTTAATTGCCTATACCGACGGCATCACCGAGGCGAATAACCCGCAACTAGAAGAATATTCGGAGGAAAGATTTATCAACCTACTGAACTCCCAAAGCGACCAGCCCATCAGCCAACTGCTTAATCACGTAATCGACGACGTACAAAATTTCGCAGCAGGGGCCGAGCAATCAGATGATTTAACCCTTCTCATCCTACGCTACACAGGCGGCCAACCCGCCTGAAGCGGCCCGCCGTCCGCAAACCGAACGGCGGCAAACCTCGCCGACCGTCTTTTTACGGATAAGACCCCGGAGTGCATTGAGTTTGCGGCGAAGTCAACGAGCTTTTCAACACGCATGTTTTAGTCGTGGCGCGCACGCAACAAGTGGTGCATTTCACCGTGGTGCCGCCGCCGGAACCGCTAGGGAAGGAATACTCGCAAGAACCTTCGGTGGTCAGGCCGTTCGACGGCAGCGGACTGACAATCTGCTTGCAATTTCCGCCGCTGGGAGAATCGCAAATATAACTGGCCGGGGTGCTGAAAATAGTGCAGTTCGCAGGATTGCTGTCCGAAGTCAGCTGCGCGTCCGCCACATTGCCGGAGGCGTCCCGGGTTAAAACCACGTTGCAACCCGGCAAACTAACCACCTCGCTTTGCACCGCGGCCTGATTAACATTGGTCACCACCGACGGCCCGGCTATTAAACAATAATTGACCACGCCGCCGCCAAGCTTCGCGCCCGCCGACGCCAATCGCGGCGCGTAACCCACCGGCGTGATAAAAGAAACCTTCTGCTGATAACCGTTATTTTTCAGCACCGGAAAACTCAAAATATGCGATTCGCAATCAAACTGGCCGGTGCCCGGATCGCTGCTGACGCCGCAAGTGCTCGGCAAGGTGATCGGACTCGGTTGGGCGACGAGAATCGAAGTATCGGAAGAGGCTGTCAGATACAACACCGCGTCAACCGGCGGAATCACAAGATGGCCGTCAACCGCATTCACCTTATTACTCAGTTGATTATATTCGCTACTGTTTAGCGGGGAAATATTTTGATTGGTAAAGGTTCCGGGAAAAGTAAATAAATAATCCCATTGCAAAAACTGACCGCTGAGCGGCGCTTGCGTGACGCTATCCACGGCCCAAACCGGACAATTGACCCCCGGGCAAGTTAGCGGATAAGGAAAGCTCGCGCTAGGATTCCCGCTGACGTCCGGCCCGGACACCACGGCTATGCCATTACCCAATGCACATTGCCGCGGCGGCGTGGAGCCGACCGAGGTAAACAGCTCCGCTACGGCGTTAAACGACGGCAGGGTTAGACAAGCCGCCAGCAACGCAGTCGCGAACCTGGAATGGAACGCAAAATTAATCATGACAACTCCTAGAAATAACATAAAAAATTCGTCTACGCGTTTCTTAAGGAAACGCAAACGTCAAGCTGCCGTAAACGACACGATCAGGAATGATGGTTAAATTATAATTGTTTGCGCCCCGGTTGGTATCAAAATAATTAAACTTTTGATCCAACAGATTATTCACGCCTACCTTGACAAATCCATACCGTTTTGGCAAGCGAAAACTCATGGCCCCATCCAATATCCAAAAATTAGAAAAACCGTAAGCGCAACAGGCCTCGCCGTTCTGAATAAAATTACCCGCCTGTACATAACGGCTGGCTTGGAATGAACCGCTCAAGCCCCTATCTTCAAACAATTTGACGCCAAAAGAATATTTGTCGGTATTCAAATTTTGGTACAAATAAAAATCGGCCAAGCCCGGATCATTCTTAAACGCCTCCTTTTGGTATTCGGCGTTAAAAGCCAGCCAGGTTTGCGGCGTCCAAAACAAATAGGCCCGCCCCAAATACTGCTCCGAATTGCCATGCACGATTTGCGTGCCGCCGGACGTATTGACGCTCTGATAAGGGGTGTTGACCGTGCGTTTGCTAAACTCCACGCCGCCGAACAAGGCATTGGAAACCTTTTGGTCCAAGGCGATGCCGTAACGCCAAGCATCCGAGGCATTAAAATCATCATAAAACTGATTAAAACCGGAAATTTGCGTCGGCTCCAAGGTTTGATCGGTCAGCAGCGAACGTTTCAAAACCCGAAACGCCGCCGCCCGCAAGGTCGTGTTTTGGAACACGTTCCAGGTCAAGCCGAATTTAGGGTTAAATTGGTTGCGCGAACTGGTGGTGACGCTGTCGGTGTGGTACAAATCGCCGCTACCGCCCAAATTAAAAGTCACGTTTTTCAGCAAATTAATATAGGAATAAGAATAAATATTAAAATGCTGCGTATTCTCCGGAAAAACTTGATTCAGCGGCGGAAACCCGAATTGAGGACTGTAATTAACCGTCTGCAAATTCGAGCTATTGATATCGAAATAACCCAAACCGCTGGTGATATTCAGCGCCTCGGACGAAAATAAATGCTGCAACTCCCCTGAATTGGCGGTTTGACCCGGATAGCTATTGCCGGTGGAACTAAGAAAGCCGCCCGCCGGCGGATTAATGGTTTGGCTATAATCGCGCTGTAAAAACATGTACGAAGCCAACAAAATCGAATGCGTGTTAAACGCATGCCGCAAACCCAGGCGCGCCGAATTCCGCTCATCGTCCACAGCCCATTTACTGCCGTCATTGTAGAAATTGAGCTGCAAATTCCCGGTTTGACTATGCCGGTAACGGTACTCGGTTTGCACGCTGGTTTGCGGCGACAACTCATACTGTAAAAACGCATTGCCGATAGCGTCGTCCTGGTTGCTATTCGGCCGCCAGCCGTCGGTTTTGAATTGACTGTAACCCATGCTAAAGGAAGCGTGATCGGCGATCCCGGACACAATCTGCTCGCCGGCGAAGGTATTATTGCCGCCGGCGTAACCATTGGTTTGAACATTAAGCCCGTCGCGGTTGAAAACCGGATTAAACTCATTAAACGACACCGCCGAAGGTCCGCCGGAGCCGATCAAAAACAAATTACTCTCCGCCAAGCGCGGCTGAATCGGCGTCGTATTCAACGGCTGCAATAATTGCGACTGCAATAACTCACTCACCCTGGAAATCTCATTCCGCGGCAAAATGGAATACGAATCCGCCAAAAACCGGTGCGCCGAATAATTGCTCGGATCCAAATTCACCGATTTCCAACCTTGCCGCAACGCCAACTCTTGAAACCCTAAATCTCCGTAAATCCGGCCCAAGCTGGCGCTACGCGCCGCCAGATCCGAGTCCAGCAATTGCCGGGACCGGAACACCGCCCGGTTATTATTCAGCTCTATCGCCCGATTCAATGACTCCAGCGCCTCCACCGGCCGATTCGTGGTTTGCTTGGCGATGGCATCGTAAAAATGAGGCGTTGGATCGTTTGGATCGTTATCCTTGGCAATCGCATACTGCTGACTATCCAGCGGCATGCGTTTTTCCTCGTAATACGCCTTGCCTAGATAACTACGCAACGTAGCGCTATTCGCATCCAAGGCCACGGCAATTTCTAATTTCCCCCGGCCAAGAGCCAAATCGCCGCGCTTGATTAAAGCCAAGCCCAAACCGAAATGCGCCAACGGATCATCCGAATCCAAGGTAATGGCGCGCAAAAATGCCTGCCGCGCGAGTTCCGCATCATTTTCCGCCAAGGCGGCAAAGCCCAACACACTTTGCGTCCGCCCCAAATCGGGCGCCAAGCTTTCCGCCCGCCGAGCCGCGGCATACGCGGATTCACGCTCACCAAACATCAAGTGCAATTCGGCCAAACGCGCCAACAACAATGGCTCATCCGGATAGTGCTCGACCGCCGCCGCCGCCGTTTCCTTCGCCGCCTCCAAATTAAACAGGGCCTGCTGGGCGTAGGACAAGGCCAAACGCGCCGGCGGGCTAGGATTTAACGCCACGGCTTGTTCCGCGCTGAGCAGCGCGGCGGCGTTTTGATTGCCGGCCACCTGAATCACAGAGCGCAATGCATAGCCCAAGGCGGCGCGCGGATCTTGCGACAGACCGGCCTCTATGTCGGCCTGCGCCTCATCGACGCGGCCGGCCTGCAAATACAGCGCGGCGCGGTAAAAATGAAAATCGGCGTCTTGACTGGCGGCGGGAATCGCTTGCATACGGCTTAATTCCTTGGCCGCGTCGCCGTCCGCCGCCGCGATCAAGGCGCGATTGACCTCGGAAAGCGCATCAACCGGCAGCGGTTGCCGGCTGCCGCCGTTTATCACGAACAAAGGCGGAAAATACAAAGTCCATTTCACGGCATCGTCCGGATTAACCAATAAATAAGGCCGCGGCGCTTGTCCACTATGCGCCAGCGCGGTTTCACCCCGCCGCAAGGTTAATTTACCGAACGGGTTGGAAGTGGTAACCTTTCCCTCGTATACGGTAGTCATGCTGGAATCGCCGTCCACTCGCATGGCGAACTCGGTGCCCTCAATCAAACCGTTCAAATAAGGCGTATTGACCGAAAAAGTCCGCGGCGGCCGGCTGAAAGACTTGAACGCGCCTTTAAGCAAGGAAAACAGCGAAGGCTGTTCCGCTTGCGCCGAGATATTATTCAAATGCAACGCGGTGTTTTGGTCCAGCCGCAAAACCGCTTGATTAATCAAAGCCACCGCCGCCCGGCTATTGTCGCCCACAACAATCAAATCGCCCTGGCATAAATCGGTTTGCAGCGAAGCAGGCTCTCTGCCTTCCTGCCCATGACCTACTTGCACCGCGCCTTCCAAGGAAACGAACGCCCCCACGCTTTCACAAGCCTTAGCCGACGGCAAAACCCACATCACGCCCACGCCGAGCCAAACCGCCAGCGGCTTAAAAAATTTAATACTAGAAACCATCCAATCTCACCGGAACCTTGCCTATTCGGCCATAATCCATAAATTTATTGCCGCAAGGAATTGATAAAAAGCGCCAAGTCCCCGTCCGCATCCCTTCGCGAACAAAAACCCAAACAACTTAAAATCTATATATGTTAATACTTTTTACCGATGCCAACAACAAAAGCCTACTCAACGCTCTGGTTATCGCCCCCTAAATTAAGTAAAAACAGGCCATCAATTTTAAACCGTCTTTAAACCGTCCCTGATTAATCCGGCACTGTGCTATCTAGACCCAAGAAATCAAAACTCGTCAGGGATTCTAAAATTTAAGGACTCAGCCGGCCTCCCTTCAACGACGGGCCTTAATCAGAATGGCCTGGACGCGATGCGGAAGCTAAATTCGCCAAACTAAAGTTAACTTAGCTCAGGATTTAATTTATAATTGATCTTCATGACCAAGGCTTAAACGCGGTTATCACGTACGAAGTTAACCTGTTTGATTGCTTAATCATAAACCAACGATTTAAGTGTATACAAACGCCGCAAGCGTTTGATTTTCATATGAGCCTATATCCAATCATCCGCATTGCCCTCCTCGCCCGATTGAAACCCTAGCATCCCAAGAACCCAAGCCCGATGCAATGAACTCAATTTCCAACCCCAGCCCCGACCCCAATCCGCTCGAAGAACGCTTTGTTTCGCTTTGGAGCCGGTGCCGGCGTCTGAACGACAGAGTCATTGCATTGGAAATCTATTCCAGCTTGGTCACACTCTACACGGCTCCGCAACGGCATTACCACTCGTTAGACCATTTATCCCGTTGCTTGCAAGCATTCGACGAAATAGCCGCCTTCGCCGCCGCGCCAAACGAAGTGGAATTGGCGTTATGGTTTCACGATGCCGTCTACACGCCCGGCGCTAGCGACAATGAATTGAAAAGCCGTGAATTATTCATGCATTGGGGCAAACAAAAATTAGCCGAACCGCAAACAGCGCTGATTGGTGAATTAATCATGTGCACCACTCACACCACTCCGCCGCGAACGCTCGACGAATCCCTCATCGTCGATATCGATTTATCCAGCTTTGCCGCGGAATGGCCCATATTTGTGCAAGACAGTCAAAACGTGCGGCTGGAGCAACGCCAAACCTCGGATCAGCAATATTACCCCGCGCACGCTCGGTTCCTGCGGGGTCTGCTTGACAGGCCGCGCGTATTTTACAGCGATTATTTCAATCAACGCCTTGAACATCAAGCGCGAGCCAATATTCAACGCATACTCGCCACCCTACCCTACCAAAATCTTTAACTCAACACCGCATGCGCGATAAAACCAATGCCCTACTCAACGGTCTAGCCATTTCCATTCTTGGCATCCTGCTGATCCTAACCCCGCCGGGATATGAATTTGAACAAAACATAGGCCTGGACGGTTTGTTCAAACTGCGCGGACCGATTCCAGCGCCACCGGAAGTGATGGTCATCGCCATCACCGACCAGACCGGGGAGCAGCTTAAAGTTTCCAAATTACCGCGCGAATGGCCGCGCACCTTGCATGCCCGCCTAGTAGAAAACCTGACCCGCGCCGGGGCGGCGGCCATTGTTTTCGACATGGATTTTCAAACCCCGAAAATAACCGCCGATGACGAGCGCTTCGGTCAGGCCATGGCGCAATCCGGGCGTGTGACGCTAGTTGAAAAATTGACCGGCAAACGCCAACCACTGACCAATGCGGAAGGCACAAGCGTAGGCTCCGTCTGGCTGGAGCAATTGACCGAGCCTATCCCGCAATTGGCCGCCGCCGCCAAGGGTCTAGGCCCGTTTCCGCTACCTAAAATGCAAGTAGCGGTGCACGAATTTTGGGCGTTCAAAAACAGTGTGGACGCCGCCACCATGCCCGTCATCGCCTTTCAAATCATCAGCCTTCCCAATTATCCCTTGCTCGCCGGCCTAATCAGCCAAACCGGTATCACGCCGCCGCCCCCCCCGCCGCCAGAAGCGCGCGCCAACGAACTGCGTCAATTCATGCACCAACTCCGCGCCGTGTTTCGGGAACATCCGGATTTAAGCCAACAATTAACGCAAAGGGTAAACGGTCCTGACTTAGCCCCCTTAAGTCCCGCGCAACGAAAAAATCTAAACGCTCAAATCGCCTTGTATGGCGGCGAAGACAACCGGCTGTTGAACTTTTACGGCCCGCCTGGAACCATAACCACCCTGCCCTACGCCCTGTTCGCCGCGGAGCCCGGAGCCGCCGCCGCTCCGTTACCGGATTTACATGGCAAGACCGTGTTCGTGGGCTTTTCCGATTTATTCGATCCCGGCCAGCCCGACCGGTTTTTTACGGTTTACAGCGATGCCGACGGCGTTGACCTCAGCGGCGTGGAAATTGCCGCCACCGCCTACGGTAACTTGCTTAACAATCAAATCTTGAATCCCGTCGGCATCAGCGCCCAAATCCTGCTGGTCGGCGGTTTCGGCCTGCTCGCCGGCGTCAGCGCCTACTTGTTGCCGGCATTGATAGGCGTTCCCGCGGTATTGGCCGCCGCCTCCCTTTACACCTACGCAGCCTACAATCTATTTATCGAGGCGCTGCTTTGGCTGCCGCTGGCCACGCCTCTGCTGCTGCAAACGCCGTTAGCGCTCATCACCGGCCTCCTAGGGCAATACTTGCTGGAAAGAAAACACAAAAATCGCGTCGCCGCCGCCATCGGCCTATATTTGCCGCAAAACCTGGCCAAGGCCTACACCCAAAACCGGATTGACGAAAACGCGCTGAACCGCGTCACCTATTGCGTGTGCCTAGCCTCCGACATGGCCGGCTTTACTGTTTTATCCGAACAACTCTCGCCGCAAGCGCTGGCCGAATTTCTGAACCAATATTTTGAAAGCTTATCCGCTCCGCTACGGCAACACGGCGTAGACGTCATAGAATTCCGCGCCGACGGCATCATGTGCGCCTGGACGGCCGAGCAACCCAACGCCGAAACCCGGCGCAAGGCGCTGCAAGCCGCTCTCGGGGCAGTCACGGCCATCAACGAATTTAAACAAAACCACCCTGGGCATCCACTGGCGTTACGCATCGGTTTAGAGGCCGGCATGGCCTATGTCGGACATGCGGGAGGCGGCGGCCATTTCGTATACAGCATCGTCGGAGACTGCGCCAACACCGCGGCGCGCATCGAGGGTTTAAACAAAAAAATCGGCGCTCAAGTATTATTAAATCAAAATCTTACAGAAGGAATTAGCGGATTTCTAACCCGCTATATCGGCGAATTTCAGTTCGTGGGCAAAACAGAAGCCCTGCCGGTGGCGGAACTGGTCGCCACAAGCGCCTCCGCCACGGCGGAACAAATTGATCTTTGCGCACGTTTTGCCGTGGCCATGCAAACCCTCGCCGAATCAGGGCCGCAAGCCGGAATGGAACATTTCGCGGAATTACGGCGGGATTATCCCCAAGACGGCCCCAGCCAATTCTGGCTAACCCAGTGCCTGCATATGATAAACCAAGCCCAAATCCCGGAACGCCCCGCCTTAATCCGGCTGGATAGCAAATAAACCTAGCTTAACCCGCGCTGGCGACGCAAGCGCGCGCCAAACAGCGCCAAGCCGCTCAATAACATGGCCGCTTCGCTCGGCTCCGGGACAGGGATGCTGATGTTGCCATCGCATAACGCCCATACGTAAAATTCCGAATCCTTGGAAGTAGCCTGCTGCAAACCGCCGTAGGTATTTAAATACCAAGAAAAATCAGAAGTTAAACTCAAAGCCTGAGTTCCGGACCAATAGGCGAACGACTGCACGTTATCAAACGGTCCCAGCGCATCCGCCTGACCGCCGCCAGTGCCGTTGCCATAAATGCCATAATTCGCTAACGAATTACCATGTGCGTCATAAGCCCCGCCTATGCCCAAGCTATTGTAGTACAAGCCTCCCAACTCGCTTCCGGTTCGATAATAACCCAAGGAACTTGAACTATCCGGCGTGGCCGGCAGCCGCCAACGCGAACTTCCGGCATAATCAATGGCATTCAAATAGTTGATAAAAGCATTTGCGCCCCACCAATCCGTCTTGCCCCCTCCATTCGAGGAACCGAAATCAAAATCATTCGGCGACAAAGCGTAGTATCCGTTATCAATGTCGTTCGGCGTATCGTAGATATAGCCATGACTGTCGTTAATAATCGTGGAAATCAATTGGCTGTCGCTGCCCGTCGACGCAATCGCCTGCGCCTCCAAGGTTCCCAACAAATTGGCGTCCGCGGTCAAGGTAATGTTTAGATTAGTGTCATAGACTACGTTTTTGTTAGCCACGACTTCCGGTTTCAGCGCCGCTTGCGCGCCGCCTACCATTAAACCCAGACAAAGCCCGCTGCCCAGCGAAAAAATACGGTGTTGCATGAAAAACTCCATCATAAAAAACGCTAAGACAAAAAAGAAATCAGACCCTACATTTCAAGATGCGTATCGACACCTTTTCGGCAACTCAAAAACGCGCAATTTAAAATGTTAACCATTATAACAAAAGAGTTTTAGCTTGCAACCAAAACCCCAATCGAAGATTATGATTTCAAATTATGATCTTGCGCGAAACGGAAAATGCCGCGCAAAATATCCACTTCCTTGGTATCCAAATGAATCCGGTTAAAAATCCGCCGCAAGCGCCGCATGAGGGTACGCGACCGCTCCGGATGCAAAAAACCGATATCGGCAATCGTTTCCAATAAATGCCGGTAAAAAGCCTCCATCTGCTCGGCATTGGCCAAAGGCTCCTCGCCGCGGTCCCCGACCGCGCTTTCCGCTTGAAAGCCGCCGGCCACAAACAACTCATAACACACCACTTGAACCGCGGCGGCCAAATTCAAGGAACTAAACTCCGGATTACAAGGAATGCGCAACAAATAATGGCACGCATCCAACTCATGATTCTTCAACCCTGAATTCTCCCGCCCAAACACCAAAGCCACCCGCTCGCCCGGCGACAAGCAGCCGACATAGGCTTCCGCGCACTGCCGCGCCGTCATCGCCGGCCAGCTAATGGTGCGGTCGCGCGCGCTGGCGCCGAACACAATATGACAATCGGCGATAGCCTCCGGCAGCGTGGCGAATACCCTAGCCCCGCGCAGCACGTCCTCCGCGCCGGCGGCGCGCGCGGTGGCATCCGCATGCGGAAACAACTTGGGATTGACCAAGCGCAATTGCGACAATTGCATATTTTTCATCGCCCGCGCCACCGCTCCAATGTTGCCGGGATGCGAAGTCTCAACCAATATAATATTGAATTCTTGCAGCAAGCCGCCGCCTCCACCCGAAAAAGCGCACGATTTTAGCAAAAGATTTGATATCCTATTCTAGTTTTCACACAGACAATACCCCCCACTATGCACCCGATGCTCAACATAGCCGTGCGCGCCGCCCGTAACGCGGGCGATTTGATTCAACGCATGTCGCACAATCTAGACAAACTGACCATAGACCAAAAAGGACGCAACGACTACGCATCGGAAGTCGACCGTCTGGCCGAGCAGGAAATCATCAAACAACTGCGCTCCCTGTTTCCCGATCATGCCATACTCGCCGAGGAAAGCGGCGCCCACCAAGGCAACGAATACGTATGGGTCATAGACCCGCTGGACGGCACCACCAACTATCTGCACGGATTTCCGCATTACGCCGTCTCCATCGCCTTAAAACATAAAAACCGCCTGGAACTCGGCGTCATATACGACCCCTGCCGAGACGAACTCTTCACCGCCGAACGAGGCGGCGGCGCCATGCTAAACAACCGGCGCATCCGCGTCGCCAAACAAAACAGCCTGCGCGGCGCGTTAATCGGCACCGGCTTTCCGTTTAAATCCATGGAAAACCTAGAACCCTATCTCGAAATGTTCCGCGCCGTTTCCGCCGACTCCGCCGGCATCCGCCGCGCCGGAGCCGCCGCGCTGGACGCCGCCTACGTCGCCTGCGGCCGGCTGGACGCCTATTGGGAAATCGGCGTCAAGGAATGGGACATCGCCGCCGGCGTGTTACTAGTGCAGGAAGCGGGCGGGGTCGCCACCGACTTCGCTTTCAACGACAAATACCTGCAATCTGGCAACATCATCGTCGGCAACCCCAAAATGCACCAACTGATATACGCCGCCATCGCCCCCTATGTCCCGGATAGACTCAAATAAACGCCTAGCGTGGCGCGCCGGCTACCGCAATCTAAAAACCTTGACAAGCAGTACCGGCTAAAAGTCGCTCGCCTAGAAAAAACCACGACAAATAAATGCAAAAGACCCTGCCTTTACAAGGCCTTAGCCAGCCAACAACCTGCATAACTAGACTTATTGTCAATAGCCTGCCTTTCCCAAAATAAAAAAGATTACATTGTCCGCCGCCAAGCGTACAATGGAAATCGCAACAAGAACAACAAGAATAAAAGAGGAAAACGATATGAAAAAAATTACAACGACCATCATTCTATTGGGTTTGTCAGCATTTTCCGGGTTGAATTTTGCCGACGTCCCCTTCCAATCCACCGCGGACCTGCAAGGCAGCTGGAAACTTGAGTACACCAAAAAAAATGCAGCCGCGCAAGAAACCATACCCCGTGAAGACACCTGGACGTTTAACGATGGCAAAGTCACCATTACCCATATTCCCCGCGACGGCACTTATTACGATCAGATTCCCGTCATGTATGAAATAGAAAATGGCAAGCTGAAAATCGCCTTGCAGGGCAGATCAGATCGTTTCGATATTTTTTCCTTACAGGAAAAAGATAATAAATCAATGACGCTTAAAGGTAAATTCGGCGATATTTACCATTTCAACAAAAAATAAGCTCATTGCGGCTGGCGGCCCGCGAATTGTTGCCGTGCTTAACCTTGGAACGCCCCGACAGCCGTCAAACCGCGTAACGCATTCATAGCCATGGACGGCAAGCTTTTCCCAAAATCGCTCCCCACTTTTCCGCCGCCGCTCCAAGCTATTGAATAAAAAGCTTGTTTGTGTTAAGCGGAATTCTTTATTATAATACTAGGTAATTAAGCAGGAAGCACTAAACCGGCCTGCTTAAGCATCGCGGTTAACACAAACTGGAGAAAAACATGACTTTCGAATTACCTGCCTTACCTTACGCCAACGACGCGCTCGTGCCGCACATCTCCCCGGAGACCATCGAGTACCACTACGGCAAGCATCACCAAACCTACGTGACCAACTTGAACAACTTAGTACCGGGCACCGAATTTGAAGGTTTATCGTTGGAAGACATCGTCAAAAAATCCACTGGCGGCATCTTTAACAACGCAGCCCAGGTTTGGAACCACACTTTTTACTGGCACAGCCTGTCGCCCAACGGCGGCGGCGAACCAACCGGCCCCATCGCCGACGCCATCAACGAAGCATTTGGCTCTTTTGAAAAATTCAAAGAAGAATTTACCAAAACCGCCATCACCACTTTCGGCTCCGGTTGGGCATGGCTGGTTAAAAATCCGGACGGCAAATTGGCCCTGGTTAGCACCAGCAACGCCGCTACCCCTCTGACCACCGACCAAACCCCCATTCTAACCGCGGACGTTTGGGAACACGCCTATTACATCGACTACCGCAACGCGCGCCCCAAATACCTGGAAGCCTTCTGGGCCTTGGTAAACTGGGAGTTCGCGAACGCAAATTTCACCGCCTAAACCGGCCAGCGGCGGCGCTTTTCGCGCCGCCCATGCCGCGCCGCTACCCCGCCGGCAAAACTTCCCCCGCCACATTTTGCCGCAGAAAATCCGCCAACTCATCCGCATCGTTAAAATTGGCATAAGCCAACAACAACTTCGCGTACGCCGCCTCCAAAGGCGTGTTCCACAACACTCGCGCCCCGCTCGCCAGCAAATCCCGCGTCGTTTGATAACAATCCTCCGTGCTCGGCGCCGCCGCCAAATAAACAGGAATCTCCAAACCCCTGCAATACTCTACAAACGCCGGCAAAGCGGTATGCCCGCCAAACTCGGCACTGGAACAAGCGGTGCCGGAATGATACGCATCGTGCAAAACCGCATCCACCCCGCTTACATCGAAATAACGATAATCCAAACCCGGATACGGCCGAATCAACAGAATCCGTTTTGAAAAATCCGCGCGCAACGGTTTAGGCCATCCCGCCGCCGCCTCAACCCGCACATCAATGAAACCATCAGCGGTCAAACGCGCCGCCACATACCGCCCCACGCCATGGAAATCGGCGGACAAAGGCAAACAAGCGCCCAAGCTCGTCGCCCTGTAAATCGCCAACTCCCGGCCCGGATTCTGATAACTGACAAACACGCCGGGCGCGCCGACTTGCAGGATAAAGCGCACGGCGGCGATGAAATTTGGCAAGCCGTTGGCCCGTGGATTGTCCAACGGCAAATCGCTGGACACCATCAGCAAGGGCAAGGGCAAGGCATTAAAATACAATCCCAACGCCGCCGCGCTAAACGCCAAGGTATCCGTGCCGTGCGTAACCACAACCCCGGCGAATTGCGCCAAATCCAACGCCTCAATGGCGGCGATCAAACCACTCCAATGGCCCGGCTGCAAATTCTCGCTCAAAATCCGCAACGGCTGAATGGCGGTAAAACTCACCCTATCGGCTAAGGGATCGGCGGCGCGGAACATATGCAACAACTTACGCCCCGCGCCGGGGTCGGTATCGATCACCCCATCGGCGGCGGCGGAGCCGATAGTGCCCCCGGTAAATACTACTAGCAGCTTTTTCATAGTATGATGTCCAACATAGCTAAACCCAAAAGCTCTACCCAAAAGCTCAACCTTAATCGTTCAACCACAAACGCCTATCCGCCCTGACAGGAAGCATGAAAATCGCATTAATCGCCGCCATGGACCTTAACCGGCTCATCGGAGCCAACGGCCGCATGCCATGGCATCTACCGGCCGACTTGCGTCACTTTCGCCGCGTTACCTGGGGCAAGCCCATCATCATGGGCCGCCGCACGCATGAAGCGATTGGCTCCGCGTTGCCCGGCCGCGTCAACATTGTCGTCACCCGCAATCCCGACTATAAAGCGCCGGGTTGCGTGGTGGTACACAATTTAAGCGCGGCGCTCCTCGCCAGCGGCGCGGCGGACCAAACATTCATAATCGGCGGCGCTGAAATCTATGCCGCCTGCTTACCGCTGGCAGAACGCATATACCTAACCGAACTGCAAGCAGAATTCACTGGCGACGCCTATTTTCCGGCGCTTGCCGCGAACGAGTGGCGCGAAACGAACCGAATAACCGTTGCCGACGACCCGACGGTCGATTTTAGCTACCGTTTTCTCATGCTTGAGCGATACGGCTCGCAAACCGGCTAAAATCTACTCGCATTAAACGCATCCGTCAACCACGACAAATCGTATAATATATTAAAAAATCAAAGAATCTTTGTCATAAAATTGACATATCCGGTTCATACTATTGTAACGCTTAGTTGTCATCATGTAATCATACTTTTAAAAAAAATTATGCAAAATTTCAATACCTTCTCGGCACCCTTAAAAAAACTGGCTTTCGGCTTGTTCTTATTCACCGCGGCAGGCAATGCCGCCGCCAACTCGCCAACGCCCACCCTAGACCCGAACCTGCCTGAATACGCGCCGGCCAGCGGCGTATCCGGCAATATTTCCAGCGTAGGCTCCGACACCCTGGCTAACCTGATGACCTTATGGGCCGAGGAATTCAATAAATTCTACCCTAACGTCAACATACAAATTCAAGCGGCCGGCTCCTCCACCGCGCCGCCGGCTCTTGCCGAGGGCACCGCCAACCTGGGCCCGATGAGCAGAAAAATGAAAGACAACGAAATCGACGATTTCGAAGGCAAATTCGGCTATAAACCCACCGCCATCCCCGTCGCCATCGACGCCTTGGCGATCTTCGTCAACAAGGACAACCCCGTTGAAGGCCTTAGCCTACCGCAAGTAGACGCCATCATGTCGTCTACCCGTAAATGCGGCCATGCCACCGACATTAGCACCTGGGGCCAAGCAGGTCTCACCGGCGAATGGGCCGCCAAAAGCATTCAACTCTACGGACGCAACTCCGTATCCGGCACCTACGGTTTTTTTAAAGACGAAGCATTGTGCAAAGGCGATTTCAAAAACAACGTCAATGAGCAACCCGGCTCGGCCTCGGTAGTGCAAAGCATCACCACCTCGACCAACGGCATTGGCTACTCCGGCATAGGCTACACCACGTCCGGCGTCAAAGCCATAGGCTTGGCGCGTAAGGAAGGCGAAAAATTCGTTGAACCGACCCCGGAAAACGCCCTTTCCGGCGCCTACCCGCTCGCCCGCTTTTTATACATTTACGTCAATAAAAAGCCGAATGAACCCTTAGCGCCCTTGGAACGAGAATTCATTAAAATGGTACTGTCCAAAGCCGGGCAGCAAGTCGTGATTAAAGACGGTTACATTCCATTGCCGACCAAAATCGTCGAAAAAGCATTAGGTTTAATCAAATAATACTGGATAGCAGCGACTTTGGATTTTAATTTCCAGGTTTATAATTTCCAGGATTGTACTCCAAGGAAAATGCCGCAGGGACGCGGCGCAAGGATGCGCGAAGTTGCTTAAATTAACCGCTGATAAAATTGCCAGCTAAGCCGATAACCGCGGATGCAGTTGTCGGCTTTTCTATTTAAACCTAATTGGCTTTAAACATACTATGCGGTTTTTCAATACGTTTGCTAAATACTAACTATGTCAGAACACTATTCAAGCCAGCTTGACAAACGCTCATTGACCGTCTCCGTGAGCCAAAAACACCAGCAATGGCGACTGCTCAAAGACAAAATCACTGCCTACGGCGTCACCGTGGGCGGATTGAGCATTATTTTAGCCATCGTATTGATCTTTTTCTATTTGCTATACGTGGTGTTCCCATTGCTGCTGCCGGCGCAAGCCAAGCCGCTGGCCAACTACCCATTGCCCGCCGCCGAATCCGGCGCCAGCCTCTGGCTGTCCATGGAAGAGCAAAACGAAATCGGCGTTAGATTCACCAACAGCGGCCAAGCGGTATTTTTCAAAACCGAAGACGGCGGCGTCATTTCCACAGTCAAACTCCCCATACCCGAAACAACCGCCATTAGCGGTTTCGGGCGCGCAAGCCAAGACAGCGGCGAAATCGGCTACGGTCTAAGCGACGGCCGCGCCCTGCTGGCCAAACTCAGCTACAAATCCAACTATGTCGGCAATAAACGCAGCATAGCGCCCAGCCTGGAATATCCCATGGGCGTAACGCCGCTGGCGCTCGACCCCAAGCAGCAAGCTATAAGCCTGATCAGCTTCAAAATCGGGGAAAAAGCCGCCGCCATACTGATCAAAACCGCGGACAATCGGATTTTGTTGACTGGATTAAGCCAAAAACAATCCATGCTCGACGAAGACGCCGCCTGGGACAGCTCCATTGCGGAATTAGACGCCTCGGGCCAAGAAGTCGATTATCTACTGCTCGACAAACAACAACGCAACGCCTATCTGCTAAGCAAACAAGGCGATCTAGCGGTATTCGACATCAACGACAAAACCCGCCCGCTACTCAAACACAAACTTGATCTGACCCCGCCCGGCGTCAGCGTCACCAGCGTCGAATTCCTGAACGGAGACATTTCCTTGCTGGTCGGCGACAGTCAAGGCGAATTGGCGCAATGGAGCATAGTCCGCAACGAACTCAACCAATTCAGCGTGGAGAAAATGCGGGCGTTTAAAACCGGTGACGCCCCGGTGGTCGCCATCAGTCCCGAGCAGCGCCGAAAAGGCGTGGTAACGGTTAACGGCGACGGCCGCTTCAGCATTTACAACACCACCGCCGAACGCGAAGCGATTCGTGAACAACTGAAAACGCCCGCCGTTTTAGCCGCCATATCCCCGCGCGCCAACGCCATGTTGTTGCAATCCGCGGACGGGCGCATCGACTACTGGTCCGTGGACAACGATCACCCGGAAGTTTCTTTTTCTTCATTATGGGGCAAGGTTTGGTACGAAAGCTATCCCAAACCGGCCTACATCTGGCAATCGTCCTCCGCCAGCAACGACTTCGAACCGAAAATGAGTTTGATCCCGCTAGTGTTCGGCACCATCAAAGCCTCGTTCTACGCCATGCTGGTCGCCATTCCGCTATCCCTGCTCGGCGCAATCTACACCGGCTACTTCATGGCTCCGCATATTCGCCAATACGTCAAACCCGGCATTGAAATCATGGGCGCGCTGCCGACCGTCATTTTGGGCTTTTTAGCCGGCCTTTGGCTAGCGCCGTTTATAGAACAACACCTGACCGGCATATTCCTACTGTTGCTCATCAATCCGCTGGGCATCATTCTGTTCGCGCTAATCTGGAGCCAGCTTCCGGAAAGCTTCCGCCAGCGCCTGCCCGATGGCTGGGACAGTCTGATTCTGATTCCGGTCATCTTGCTGAGCAGTTGGCTGGCGTTCCAATTCAGCCCGGAACTAGAGAACATCCTGTTTCAAGGCGATTTACGCACCTGGTTGAACAACGTACTCGGACTCAGCTACGATCAACGCAACACCCTGGTAGTCGCTCTGGCCATGGGATTCGCCGTCATACCCATGATCTTCTCCATCGCCGAAGATGCCATCTTCAGCGTGCCTAAACACCTGACCATAGGCTCGCTGGCCTTGGGCGCCACCCCGTGGCAAACCATGATCAACATCGTACTGCTGACCGCCAGCCCGGGCATCTTCTCCGCCATCATGATCGGCTTCGGCCGCGCCGTCGGAGAAACCATGATCGTGCTCATGGCCACCGGCAACACCCCCATCATGGATCTCAGTATTTTTCAAGGCCTGCGCACCCTATCCGCCAATATCGCGGTGGAAATGCCGGAATCCGAAGTTAACAGCACACATTACCGGGTGCTGTTTTTCGCTGCCTTAGTGTTGTTCATGTTTACTTTTGTGATAAACACCCTAGCGGAAATTGTGCGTCAAAATCTCAGACAAAAATACAGTTCATTATGATGAAAGAGTGCTATAGGATCAAAGGGTGGTTTTTATGATCAAAGAGTGGTTTAAAAGCGGAGCTCCCTGGGTATGGATGACAGCCGGCGCCGTTAGCGTCAATCTGATATTGGTAATCGGCCTGTTGCTATTGATCGCCACCCGCGGACTCGGCCATTTTTGGCCGGCGGACCTGGTCGAATATCAATACCACGACAACGAACATCCGGAAACCGTCATCATCGGCGAGGAAGTCGGCGAATCCCTGCAACCCGCCGCGCAAGCCCGCGCCGCCGGCCACGAAGTGCCTGACGGCGCCGAATACCTATTGCAGCATCTGGTCAAAACCGGCAACCGCGACATTCTGGGCAGCGATTTCCGCTGGATACAAGATCAATACATCGTGCGCAAAAGCGAAACGGCGGATCTCATCGTCATCGAACGCCGCGAATGGGGTAATTTCTATGGCCGCTTGCTGGCGGTCAAAGACAACGGGGCCACCATAGCCGAAGGTGAAGCCGCCTGGGGCGTGGCCCAGGAAAAACTCAAGGACGCGCTAGCCTTGCGCAACCAAATCGACAAACTGCAAAACGGCGAAATCGGAGCCATCAACTACAACCTGGAACGCCTTCGCCTCAAGCAACGCGCCCTGGAGTTAAAAAACGCCTGGAACGAGGAATATAGCCAACAATTCGCCGCCAAAAAACAAGAATACCAAACACAATATCAGGCAGCGCAGCAAAAAATCGGCGACTTAACCCTACAGCTCAAGCAATGCAGTTTGAGCGTGGCCGATGCCAACCAAAAACGAATCCTTATCCCGCTCGGCCGGGTGGTTAAACTTACCCGGCCCAACCAAATGTCCGTTTTGGACAAAGCGCAGGACTACATGTCCAATTTCGTGCGTTTCGTCACCGACGACCCGCGCGAAGCCAACACCGAAGGCGGCATTTTCCCGGCCATCTTCGGCACCGTGCTCATGGTGATGCTGATGGCCATCGTAGTCACCCCATTCGGCGTCGTCGCCGCTGTTTATTTGCGCGAATACGCCAAGCAAGGCCTGATTACCCGCATCATCCGCATCTCGGTCAACAATCTGGCCGGTGTGCCTTCCATCGTCTACGGCGTATTCGGCCTCGGTTTCTTTGTCTACATTATTGGCGGCGGCATCGACAAGCTCTTCTTTCCCGAGGCCGCCCCCGCGCCGGTTTTCGGCACCCCCGGCTTGCTCTGGGCCTCGCTGACCCTGGCCTTGCTCACCTTGCCGGTGGTCATCGTCGCCACCGAGGAAGGCCTATCGCGGATTCCCAAATCCATCCGCGAAGGCAGCCTGGCGCTCGGCGCCACCAAGGCGGAAACCCTATGGCTCACCGTACTGCCCATGGCCAGCCCGGCCATCATGACCGGCCTGATATTGGCCGTCGCCCGCGCCGCCGGCGAAGTCGCCCCCTTGATGCTGGTCGGCGTGGTTAAACTAGCCCCTACTCTGCCATTGGACGGCAATTTTCCCTATTTGCACCTGGACAGAAAATTCATGCATTTAGGTTTTCACATTTATGATGTAGGATTTCAAAGTCCCAACGTCGAAGCGGCGCGGCCGCTGGTGTATGCCACCTCGCTTTTGCTGGTGCTGGTGATCGTGGGACTGAACATGTTCGCCATCGCCATTCGCAACAACTTACGCGAACGATACCGCGCGCTGGAAAATTAATTAAAGTAAAAAGCAGCAAATTCCGGAAATGAAAATGACCACAGCCAATCAACGCACCCACGGCATCAACCTCGGCGCCTTGCAGCGGGAAGACAAAACCGCGCCAGCCCATGAACTTGAAACCTGCATCAAGATCGAAAACCTGGACCTGTATTACAGTGGCAAACAAGCGCTGCATGGAATCAACATGGAAATGGCGCGTAAAAAAGTCACCGCCTACATCGGCCCCAGCGGCTGTGGAAAATCCACTCTTTTACGCTGTATCAACCGCATGAACGACCTAGTGGACGGGGTCACCATAAAAGGCAAAATCCTGCTGGAAAACGAGGACATCTACGATAAATCGGTCAAAGTCGCCGACCTGCGCCGCCGGGTCGGCATGGTGTTTCAAAAGCCCAACCCGTTCCCGAAATCGATATATGAAAACGTCGCCTACGGCCTCAGAATCCAAGGCGTCAATGACCGGCAACTCCTAGACGAAGTGGTGGAAAAATCCTTGCGCGGAGCGGCGCTGTGGGACGAAGTCAAACACCGCCTGAACGACAATGCGCTTGGCATGTCCGGCGGCCAGCAGCAACGTCTGGTCATCGCTCGCGCCATAGCCATAGAACCTGAAGTGATTCTCCTTGACGAACCCGCCTCGGCGCTGGACCCTATCTCCACGCTAAAAATAGAGGAACTTATCAACGAGCTGAAAGACAAATACACTATCATCATCGTTACGCACAATATGCAACAAGCCGCTCGAGTCTCCGACTTCACGGCATTCATGTATATGGGCGAACTCATAGAATTTGGCGAGACCAGCGAACTTTTCACCAACCCAACCAAAAAACAGACCGAAGATTATATTACCGGCCGCTATGGTTAACGGAATTGATTATGGACAACAATAAAATCAAACAACACATCTCCCGGCAATTCAATGAAGAAATGGAGGACATTCGTAATAAAGTGCTGGCGATGGGCGGCCTGGTCGAGCAACAAGTCGATCTGGCCACCAAGGCCTTCATGGGTTACGACATGGAAAATGCCGAAACCGTGGTGAAACAAGATCAGCTGATCAACGAATTTGAAAAAGACATAGACCATGAATGCACCGAAATCATGGCCCGGCGGCAACCGGCCGCCTTCGATTTGCGCATGATCATCTCCACCATCAAAATCATCACCGATCTGGAGCGCATCGGCGACGAAGCGGCGCGCATCGCCCGTATGACCTTGCGGCTGGACGCCTCAGAATATCATCAAGACAAATATTACGAAATCGAACACCTGCTCGAACTGGTCAAAGACATGCTTAACGGCGCGCTAGACGCTTACGCCCGCACCGATATCGACGAAGTGGTGGAAATTACCGAACAAGACTTCAAAGTAGACCGGGAATACACCAGCATCACCCGGCAACTCATCACCCAAATGATGGAAAACCCGCGCAACATCACCCGCGCCCTGGACATGCTATGGACCGCGCGCGCACTGGAGCGCATCGGCGACCATGCCTGCAACATCTGCGAACACGTCATCTACATGGTCAAAGGCAAGGACGTACGTCATGTCAGCCGCGAAGAACTGAAAAAAACCGTTAAAACCCTCTAAACTTACAAAACCACCGCTCATGGCCAACTTCAACCTCCTACTCAGCGGCCGCGGCCTGATCCTATGCGCCGCCATCCTGACCTGGGTAACCCTGCTGCTGGCGGAATCCTCCGGACCGCCGGCCCAGATCATGGGATTATTCGTTAATTTCGACAAAATCGCCCATTTCTCCGCCTACAGCGTGCTAGGCCTTCTGGTTTGCGCGCTCTACTTCCAAATATCTCCCCGGCTGGCGCTTCCGCTGCTATCCGCCCCATTATTCATATCCATTCTGGTCGGCGGTAGCGAAGAACTCTATCAAATGACCGTACCGGGCCGACAAGCGAGCCTGTACGATCTTTTGGCTGACTCTTGCGGCGCGGCTTTCTCAATTATTTTGGCCAACCGCATCGCCAAACTCAGCCGCCAACACGAGAATCTATAAATTTGACAAGGCGGAGCCGCTGATTAATGCGGCTTTTCAAAAAAAAGATGCGCAAGAAGTTGATTTAACTGACTTCTAAATTGAAATCACGAATTAATCAGAGGTTCCCTAGGCGCCATTAGCGCAGCTTAAATGTAAGCATGAAGCTTTTATAATTTGCGATGACTTTTAAACAAGGCCTAATAAGGCGAATATAAAATTCTAACCAATTCTCGCCCGGCATGATTTCACTATTTTAGAAATAGACAATTTCCGTCCGGTTGGCATTAATCCCCGCCCCGCCCCGCCCACGGGCCCGTGAATTCAATTATACTCCCTGCATACCCCGCGCCGCCTAGCAAACCGCGGGCTCGGCAATTCCACACCCCCCGGGCAACAGAGAGAAAAACAATGGCTGACAAAACTATATATCTGCAAGTGGATGAAGCGCGCCACGAACTACCGCTTCTGTCCGGCAGTTTAGGCCCCGACGTCATCGACATTCGCCGCTTATACGCCGAAACCGGGTTGTTCACTTACGATCCCGGCTTCACCTCCACCGCAAGCTGCCGCTCCAGCATCACCTATGTCGACGGAGATAATGGCATCTTGTTGTACCGGGGCTACCCCATCGAACAACTTGCCGAAAAATGCGACTTTCTTGAAGTCTGCTACCTATTGTTGCAAGGCGAGCTGCCCAAGGGCAGCGAGATGAGAAACTTCGTCACCAGCATCAGTCAACACGTCATGGTGCACGAACAACTGACCCGCTTTTACAGCGGCTTCCGCCGCGACGCGCATCCCATGGCGATACTGGTCGGCGTGGTTGGCGCGCTGTCAGCCTTCTATCACGAAGTCATCGACATCAATAGCAAGGAAGACCGATATCTCTCGGCCATTCGCCTGATCGCCAAAATGCCCACCCTGGTAGCCATGTGTTACAAATACAGCATAGGCATGCCGTTCATCTACCCCAAACGCAAACTCGGCTACGCCGAAAACTTCCTGCGCATGATGATGGCCGATCCCTATGACGACTATATTGCCAATCCGGTGCTGGTGCGCGCCTTAGATCGCATTCTCATCCTGCACGCCGACCACGAACAAAACGCCTCCACCTCCACCGTACGGCTGGCCGGCTCCAGCGGCGCCAACCCCTATGCCTGCGTCGCCGCCGGCATCGCCTGCCTGTGGGGAGCCGCGCACGGCGGAGCCAACGAAGCCGTGTTGAACATGCTTGAGGAAATCGGCGACGTCTCCCGTATCGGTGAATACGTCAACAGAGCCAAGGACAAAAACGACCCGTTCCGTCTCATGGGCTTTGGTCACCGCGTCTACAAAAACTATGACCCGCGCGCCAAATTGATGCGTCAAACCTGTCATGAAGTGTTAAGCGCCCTTAACCTGCACGACGACCGATTGTTCAAACTGGCGATGGAGCTGGAACGCATTGCGCTGGAAGACGACTACTTCGTACAACGTAAACTTTATCCCAATGTCGACTTCTACTCCGGCATCGTCTTGCGTGCGCTAGGCATACCGACGGAAATGTTCACCGCTATATTCGCCCTGGCCCGCTCAATCGGCTGGATCGCGCAATGGGACGAAATGATCTCCGATCCAGAACTGAGGATCGGCCGGCCACGCCAACTCTACCAAGGCGTCATTACACGCGATGTTACCAACATCTCGGCGCGGTAAACGTTTTACATGTCCGGCGCGGTTCCAACCGCGCCTTGCGGCTTCGATACGCCAGTTTGCCCCCCCCAGCGCAAATTCTCTCCCGCCAAGCAACATCCTGTTTGGAACCCTAACATCCATCATAAAATAATAATATGCAAATTTAGACACCGCAAGACCTCCCACTCATGCTATGCTTACTGTCTAAATAAAAACACTCTAACAACAGAGCGCTTATAAAGCGTCACCCCGCAGCCATGCACACCGTCCGCGCCGCCATACCCCTCGTCGCCGAGGAATTCAACCAAACCTGCCGCTGCGTAACGCTAGACCGTCCCGAACTAAACCGGCAACTCGGCCCTCTGGACCTTAAGCTACTCACCGAACGCCCGCACCTGTTCGCCGACGCGGCGGTATTTCTCAGCCGCTCTGATTTTCAAGGCCAACTAGACGTAATCGCCGCCATCGAACGCGCCATCGCCTTGCCGGGCTACCGGCAATACGCGCAGGAACACGCCCATCTTAACGCCAGACATGTTCCCAAAGCCTTGGGCGTATTCCTCGGCTACGATTTTCATTTGCACCCTGACGGCCCTAAATTAATAGAAATCAACAGCAACGCCGGCGGCGCGCTGCTAAACGCCAAGCTGATGCACGCGCAACTGCACTGCTGCGGCAAAGCCGACACCCAACAGCCCGGAAACTTTATCAGCCGGAACGCAGGCCTCAGCCCCGAACAACAATTCATAGTCATGTTCCTTCAAGAATGGCGGCTGCAACGCGGCCCGCAAGCGATAAAAACAATCGCCATCGTCGATCAGCAACCGGAACGACAATACCTCTACCCGGAATTTCTGCTCTTCCAAGCGCTGTTCGCCGCCGCCGGCCTAACAGCCATTATTTGCGACCCACAGGAGCTCAGCTACCAAAACGGCAGCCTTTGCCACGGCGAAACCCGCATTGACCTAGTCTACAACCGCCTAACCGATTTCTATTTGACCGAATCGCAACACGCCGCCCTGCGCGCCGCCTACCTCGACGACGCCGTGGTATTAACCCCGCACCCTTATCAGTACGCACTGTACGCCGACAAAACCAATCTCACCCTTTTCGGCAACGACGCTTTTCTGCAACAGATCGGCGTCTCCGCCGCCGACCGGCGCATCCTGATCCATGGCGTGGCGCGAACCGAGAAAGTCGCGCCCGAACACGCCGAACGCCTATGGGCGCAACGCAAGCAACTATTTTTTAAACCCTGCCGCGGCTACGGCGGCAAAGCCGCCTATCGCGGCGACAAACTGACGCGAGGCGTATTCAACAACATACTGCAGGGCGACTATGTGGCGCAAACCCTGGTGCCGCCCACTCAACGCCAACTCTCCGTCAACCAGCGCCCGGCCGAGCTTAAACTAGACTATCGGCACTACGTCTACCAAGCGCAAACCCAATTGGTCTGCGCCCGCCTCTATCAAGGCCAAACCACCAACTTCCGTACCGAAGGCGGCGGCTTCGCGCAAATAGCCTTGATAGACGATTAAGCGCCGCGCCGTTTCAAGCCCAGCAGCCCCAACAACCCGGTCAACATCAACCAGAATCCGCTAGGCAAAGGCAAGGCCCAAAAGCCGGGACTATCCACCCAGGCATAATTCAAGTAAGGCGCTTTGGATTCCACGTTTTGGCTGCCGTCTTGGGTCGCAAATGCCCAAGCGCACTCGGCGGCGGTACAATAGTTATTAGTTGAACGGTATTCATCGCCATACCAATAGACCCAAGTCTGCGCGTTTACAAACGGCCCTGCCGCACCCGAAGTTCCTCGGGTTCCATTCCCAAGAATGCCGAAATCATACGGAGGATTCGGACTATAGGCCAATTTGTTTAATTCGCTATAATACAACTGCCCTAATTCGCCGCCGGTTTGCTGATAATCCATTTGCGGATTCGCGCCAACCTCGGGCAAACGCCATTGCTTGCTGCCGCCGTAATCAATGCTGTTCAAATAAGCCGCAAAGGCTTGCGCGCCAAACCAATCGACTTCTCCTAGATATTGGCTGGAGAAATCACTACTGGTCACCGTATGGCGCCCGCTATTACTAGGCGTATCCTTGACATTGGCCGAGTCGTGAATCACCGGATCAGCGGCGATAATGGCATTCACCACCTTGGTGTAGCCTTCTTTGTTTTCCAACGTACCCAACAAATTGGCGTCCGCCGTCCACGTCACATCACTGACGCTGCTATAAACTAAGTTTGCGCCGTCTGAAAGATAAGGCTTCAATGAGGCCTCGACCGTCGGCCAAACGAGCCACAAGGTCAACCCGGTTAATATATGCTTCATGTCCAAGATCCATGGTTAAGTTAATGGCTAGTCTATCAAATAAGTAAAAAATTTATAACCCGTTTTACCTATAATCGCCTATCAATCCTTTTCAAACTGTGCGCGAACGGGGGAATCTCCCATTAAATCCATTTTTCAAGAAAATACCGACCGTAACTTATTGTTTTTATTATTAATAAAATGTAAAAAAGCAAATTAATCAGAGACTTACTAACAGCTTAACTAATTCGGATACTAATTTCCATAGCGGGTGATACAGTGCTTTTCTTGATCGCAAACCACGGATTTGGAAATCGGATGGTAAGGCTCATCCGGCGTCGAAGCGTCTTTGAATTTGCGCGCGTCCCCCGCAATGCTGTAATTTTCCTTCGCCAACAAGGCTTCATTCAGAATCAAGGTCAGCCTGCCCTCCGCCTGCGTCATCCGAAAATATTTCAACACATTCATGCCGATCAAACCCTGTTCCAAATTCGGGTTCAAGTGCGCCGCGACATGATGCAGCTCCCAAGCGCCAAATTTCAAGCTGTTGATCGTCGTTGACTTTGCAAATACCTTGCCGCCGGCCGTTTTGGTTTCAACCTGCTCGCCAACAGCCAATTTCGCCCGCGCGGCCAGCTTCATCGGCACAGTCGTCATCGTGGCCCCGGTGTCTATCATAAACGGCATGGCAATATCATTGATCCACACCGTGCCGCTAAACTGGCCGTTTTGATCGGCCGTTAACACCACTTCAGGCTTCGCAACATCCTCGGCTTGTCCTGCGCGGACGGCTGCCGCGGCCATCAAACCAAGCCCCAAGACCGAGACGCCTAAAAAACTGATACTGGACCCGCTGAACCTTCTATTCATACAAAACTTTTCCGGCTATTTCGATCATTTCGCGCCTAACGGCCATTCACCGCTAACGATTTTTTGTCTGACTTTGACTTGGGCTTTCCCAAAGACTTAAGGCCTAACCCGTTTTGTCCATTCTATATACTACAAAATACTACAAAATAATGCGTCCAGATTACCAACTAGCTTGAGTGATACAAAAAAGGGGCTGCCATCTAAGCTGGGACAATTCTAAAGCGGCCAACCACTTGAGGTCTTGGCGGGCGAGAAAGGCTAAAAGCGAATATTGCCCGCTTAGGATGCGGGCATTAAGCCCCATGGACGAGGGCACAGCGTCTCGCGGATAGCCTGCTCCGTTCGCCAAGACAGACTAGGCAGCCCGCAACCTAGGCTGTCAATTCATGGCAAAAGACAAACTATCCCTGCTTAGACGGGTAGCCAAAAAAGGATGCAAGATCGCGAACACAGCAAAATGCTAATTTCTCCCGGCGTTGGGCAAAGGCATAAAGAGCGCCAATAGTTGACGGAGCTCCTCAATATCGACCGGTTTAGTCAAATGGTGATCGAAGCCGGCCTCGCGAGTGCGCCGCCGATCTTCTTGCTGCCCCCATCCAGTCAGCGCGACCAAGCGCAAGGACCCTGGAGTTGAAGACTGACGAATTCGGCGCGCGACATCGAAACCACTCAACCCAGGCATGCCAAGATCAAGCAGCGCCACCTCAGGGACAAAATCGGATAGGATGTCCAACGCATCGCGGCCATTATAAGCAATGCGAATTTCAGCGCCCCAAGACGCCAATATCTGCGCCAGACTATCGACGGCGTCCCGATGGTCATCCATGACCAGAATGCGGAGCGGCAACACAGGCGCGGTCCAGGCATCAACACTCACCCGGCCAACCCGCCCGCTCACCGCCAACGGCAAGCGAACGACAAATTCGCTGCCGCGGCCTAAACCTTCGCTACGCGCCTCAACGCTGCCGCCGTGCAATTCGACCAAGCTGCGCACCAAAGACAAGCCTATGCCTAAACCGCCCTTGGCGCGCTCAACTTGCCCATCCTGCTGAGCGAACAATTCAAACACTCGCGGCAACATCTCCGCCGAAATTCCGACGCCGGTATCGCTAATACTCACCACCGCCTCGCCGAGCGCATGTTTGGCGTAAACCGTGATGCAACCGCCTGAATCGGTGTATTTGGCGGCGTTATTCAAAAGATTGGCAAAAACCTGAGTCAGCCGCACCCGGTCGGCGTCAAGCATCAATCCCATGGGCGGCGGCGACACGATCAATTGATGGCCGAAAGACTCAATCACTTGCCGGCTAGACTCCAAAGCGTCATTCAAAATAGAGCCCAGATCAATGCGTTCTTTCCTCAACTCAATTTTACCGCAAGTAATCCGCGATATCTCCAACAGATCGTCAACCAATCTAACCAAATGCGAAGTTTGACGCTCCATCATATCCAATAGCCACCCGGATTTCACCGCGTCAAGCCGGTTGGATTCCCGTAATATAAACAATGCGTTGCTGATCGGCGCCAAAGGGTTGCGCAGCTCATGCGCCAGGGTCGCCAAAAACTCGTCCTTGCGGCGGTCGGCCTGTAACAAAGCCTCCTCTACAAGCTTACGTTCTATGAAATCGGCGGCTTGGCGGGCATACAAATCCAAACAACGCAGCTCCGTTTCGCTGGGCAAATGCGGCGCGTTCCAATGAGTGGAAAGCATCCCCAGCAACTCGCCGTTATAACTAATCAAAGGCGTGGATTGCACCGCTCTATAACCCGCCGCGCGGGCAATGCCCGCCAAGCACGCATAGGCCGCGTCGCGCTCGACGTCCTGGACCAAAATACGCCGCCCTGATCGCAAGGCTCGGCCGCAAGCGGAGTGGTCATCCACCGACACCTCACGGAAAAACTCAAGAAAATCCGGTTTGAAGCCGGACTGAGCCGCGACACGGAGAACACGGCGTTCAGCATTCAGAATCTGCACATTCCCCCGATCCGCTCCCAACATTGTGATAGTAGCGGCCAGCATTTCTTGCAGGCCATCCTCCAGCGACTCCATGCGCCAAAGACGCGAACTTGCCTCGTTCAACCGGGTCAAGGCCTCGGTTTCTTTAGTCAGCCGCGCTTCGCTCCGGCGCAAGGCTTCCTCGCGCTGCCTATGCCCGATCAAATCGGCGGCCTCCCGCGCCAATAAGTCTAGAGTGCGCAAAATGGCTTCGTCCGGATGTCGCGGTTCTCGCCAAGAAGTAGCGATCATGCCCACCAAACGTCCGTTCAGCGCCAGCATGGGCGTGGATTGAAGCCCGCGCACGCCCGCCGCGATTAACACCTTTCCATGCCGGCCATGTTGAAACGCCTGGTTTTGCGACACGTCCTCCACCAATACACGTTTAAGCGTACGCAATGCCAGCCCGCATACCGCCGAATCTTCCGCCCGCACCTCCTTGAAAAGCGCCAAAATCTCAGCCGGCATACTGCGTTGCGCCACAATGCGCAAGGATAGCGTCGAGGGATCATATAACAGCAACGCACCCATGGCGGCTCCGGTCATTGAAATGGCCGCGTCAACCACCGACTGAAGCAAAGTCGGCAGTTCATCCTGACTGATTAGGCGGTAACTGACTTCACGCAACACCTGCAAGGCCGCGTTCTCTCTAGCCAATTGACGGCGGGCGGAAAGCTTCAAATGAGTCGCGACGCGCGCGACAAGCTCGCTGAGTGAAAACGGTTGTAACAAATAATCGTCCGCGCCCGCATCCAGACCTTTTATCAGGCGCGTTTCCTCCGCGCGAGCCGACATCAAAATCATCGGCAATTCCTTTAGCCGCGGGTCGGCGCGCATCTGGCCGAGAAAGCCGAAACCCGACATCCCCGGCGTCACGACACTGCATAAAACCAGATCAAAATCCGCCCGGCGCAAGCGCGTCAGCGCTTGGTCGCAATCATTCACGGCTTCGACGGTCCAACGCTGAGACAAAAACCGCGTCAAGTGATCCCGCTGAAACCCCTCATCATCAACCACCAAGATACGCGCACCCAATGGGTCGCCTAATGACTCCGAGGCTGAAGCGCTGGCGGCAAACGCACCGGAAACATGTTTTTGCGGGAACCAACGCCAAGCCTGTTCACCCGGCACGAAATCATTCTGGGCCGAAGACTGAACTTCAGTAACCAGCGAGTCAGAGTCATTGCGCATTTCACGGCGTCTATAGTCCGGCGTTTCGGTGCAAGAGCATAAAACGCCGTCCACTTGCCCTTCCGCTCCGAACACCGGAGTCCATGAAAAGCAAACAAACGCCTCTTCCAATTCCCGCGTCCGCTGCAAAAACAAGGGAATATCGTCGCATCGTCCGGCCTCGCCCGTCGCGAATACATGTGCGACCAGCGGGCCAATAGTCTCCCACACGTCGTTAAACGCCTCGCGTGCCGAATGACCTAATAAATAAGGATGCCGGCGCAAAGCAAAAAAAGGAATACTGGCATCGTTGTAGAAAAGCGTCAGCTCCGCTCCCCACCAAACTTGCAGCGGCAAACTAGAGGCCAAGCAAGTTTCAAGGGCCGAATGGAGTTTATTCGGCCACAAATGTGGAGCGCCTAGCCTATTTCGGGACCAATCGAACGTGCGCATACGCAACGCCATGTCACTGTCCCCGGGAAAAACTCGTTTTAACGCATCCTGCGCATTGATATCACGTCTCATTTGAGAAAACCAAACGCAAACATTAATTTCTCAATATAACTTGTTCCCGTATATTGTCAACTTAGAAGAAAATAAATTTTATACCCTCTTTATACGGATATGTAATAGGAAATCACATAACAACAGTGAATTTTTTGCATAAAATCAACTACATTTATCGCCGGCAAATATAACCCTCAAACGCCGCCGTCTTAAGCATTCGGCATGGGTCGCGGCGGCCCGCGCCTCTCGCCGCCGCGCCAGGGCTTGAAAAAAAATCGCCAATGTTATATTTTATCTAATCGCATATCTCGCTGCATATATAAGCATTTTCATTATTGCCGAGCCCGCAATCGCCGTTGGACTGTTGTCATGATTCATACACCCTGGCTTGCATGCCTGCGCAAAACCTTTTTCTCATCCAAGTCTGGCCCGCATGTTGAATGCTCCGGCCTAACCCGCTTCAATCCTTTAATACGTCACCTGCCAGCATAGTATTAAACCATGCGAAATCTAGGCAAAATAGCGAACCGAGCAAGCATCGCATTAGCTATATAAATAATTGCGATTAACTAACACAGATCACCCCCGTTGCTCTCGGCTACCACAAACGTATTGATATTCCAATGAAATTCAAAATCATTTTTACGTTTTGCCTCATCGGCTTCTCCGTGTCTGCCATGGCCGATGCAGAGCTTAATGAAAATGAGCAACAGCTTGAAGAACTTACCAAAACGGAATTATCCACGACGCCTAAGAACGTGGAAACCCAAACCGCTTCACGTTATGCGCAATCTCGCTCCGCCGCCCCCTCTTCCCTGCGCGTAGTCACGGCCGAGGACATACGGCACTACGGCTTCCGCACCCTAGGCGAAGCGCTGCGCAGCCTGCCGGGCGTTTATCTCAACGATGACCGTGGCTATAGCTATCTTGGCGTTCGCGGATTCAACAGCCCCGGAGACTACAACAGCCGTGTATTGCTGCTGATTGACGGCGAACGCATGAATACCGACGTCTATGAAAGCATAGGCATAGGCCAAAACGATTTAGTGGATATCGACCTCATTGAGCGGGTGGAATTTTCTCCGGGGCCGGGTTCGGCCTTGTATGGCAACAGCGCATTTTTTGGCGTCATCAATATCATCACCAAAAAAGGTCATCAAATTGGCGGCGCTCAACTCTCGGGCGAATATGGCGGCTTAAATACCTATAAGGGCCGCGGCGCCTATGGCGGGCGGCGTGAAAACGGCGACGAATTTTTGGTCTCGGCCACCGGTTTTGACCGGGGCGGTTACGGAACCCTGCATTACGGCGCCTACGATACGCCGGAAAACAACTATGGCAATGTCAATAACCAAGATTTCGAAAGCGTGCAAAGCGCTTTTGGAAAATTCAGTCACGGCGCGTTTAAACTGCAAGGCGGCGTCAATAATCGCGACAAAGGCCTGCCCGCCGCGCCATACGGCGCTCAATTCAATAATCCCGCCAATGACTTAGTCGATCAAAACGCTTACGCTGCGCTGAATTATGACGACACCTTCGGCAAAAATTGGACCTTGCATGGCGGATTAAGCTTCCACCGCCATCTCTACCGCGGACACTACGTATATGATATTCCACAGCCTACCGTCAACATCGACCAAGGCGTCGGCGAATGGTGGCGCGGCGAACTAAGAGGCATCAACACCAGTTACGACCATCACCGCCTGATGTTTGGCGGCGAAATACAAGACAACTACCTGCAAAACCAAAGCAATGTCTACGCCAATGGCCAATATCCTTGGTCCTTCCCCTATAGCAGCGTGCGCTATGGTTTTTTTGGCCAGGACGAATGGGCGCTTACCAACAAATTGTCACTGCATGCCGGAGTTCGATACGACTACAACCCGCTGGGCGGCGGCTCTACCAATCCGCGCTTGAGCCTCATATGGGAGGCCTTGGAGAACACCTCGGTCAAACTGATGTACGGCACCGCCTTCCGCTCCCCAAACGCGCTAGAACGGTATTTTTTGCTCACCGGTTACAAGGCCAACCCGAATCTAAAACCGGAAACCATACAAACCACTGAACTGGCCATAGAACATTTCTTCACCCCCGCCAATCGTTTAACCGCCTCTTTTTACCGTTACGACTTATTCAACAGAATCGTCCAAACCACCGACAATTCCGGGCTTTTATACTTTAACAACCAAGGCGGCGCCCAAGGAATGGGCAGTGAATTCACGTTTGAGCAGCGCTTTCAAAACGGCATGCGCGGCATGCTCAGCTATTCCCTGCAACACGCCGTGGACGGGCAAGGAAACACGCTCTACAACTCGCCCGACCACATGATCAAGCTGCACATGTCCACGCCGGTTTGGCGCGATAACTGGCGCTTTAACCTAGAAACCCTGTACGTCAGCCCCCGCGCGGCCAAAACAGGCTATGTGAACGACTACATTCTGAATAATCTTACCCTATCCGGCGACCCGTTTAAAAACACACAATTATCATTCACCATCTACAATCTGTTCAATTACCAATATTCAGATCCGGTGGGCGGCGATTTTCTGCAAAATGCTATTATGCAGGACGGTAGAAATTTTCGTTTGAAACTGACGATAGGGTTTTAGCATGCGACTGAAACCCATCATAAAAAAATCATTATTATTCGCAGGGTGCTTATACTGCATATCCATGGCGCAAGCCGAATCCGACACGGAACAACAAATCAAGGCCCGCTACATTTACAATTTCGCCAAACTAATAACCTGGCCAAATCCTCCGCAAAACGCCTTGACCGTCTGTTTAATGGGTGAAAACTCATTCCAAACCCAACTAGAGCAATTAATGCGGGAACACGCCACCGAGTACCGACGCATCAACGGCATCAATGAAGTCGACCCATGCAATATCCTAGTCCTAGCCCCGGAAAACGCCAAGCAACTAGACCTTTGGATCAACCAACTGAATAACAAACCCATACTCACGATCAGCGATAGCACCAATAGCCTACGCACCGGCATCATGATAGAATTGGTCACGCATTCTGATAAAATCGCCTTCAAAATCAACCGTAAAAAAGCCTCCGACTCCTCCCTGCAAATGTCCGCCGGTTTACTCAAACTGGCGGAGGAAGTGTTGTAAATCACCGACGATTACCCCAAAAACCCTAGCAACACAACCCATTGACCATGGTGTAGTGGTCTAATACAAAAGGACACGCTTTCCGCGTTGACAGCTTGTTAAAATAACCTGTTCCACTAACCCAATTACCAATGAGCAAGAAACAACGTCCCCGCTTCAATGCAGCATTCGCTTCAAGTCGTGGACATGCACCGCCCAATCCTTACCCAACTCTCCAGCCTTGCGGGCCGACATGACCGCGCTACGCTATAAGTTTCACGGAGCCTTGCGCCTGATCGAAGCCAAGGACGACGCCAAAAAGCGGGGGATCAAATCACCGGATTATACCGACTCGCTGGCGCTGACGTTTGCCGAGCCGATATTTAGAAGCTTCCGGCGAAAGAATTGGAGAGGGAGACAACGCTCGCCGATGGCGATGTAGTAAGTAACCTCAACATTGCTTTGAAAAAGCTGGCAAGCTCATTTGCCTGTTTAACCTATTTAGTATGGATTCGAGCTATAATTTGACTATTTTTAGCATTTTTATGATTGAAGATCGCTGGCTTTCCGTTGACGAAATAAGCGCCTATCTTGGCGTCAAACGTGACACTATCCATAAATGGATTAGTGAAAAAGCCATGCCAGCCCATAGAATCGGTAGACTCTCGAAGTTTAAAAAAGACGAAGTGGATGGCTGGGTGAAAGTAGGCGGTGTATCGGATAATAAAAAGGAAGCCGTGGAAAAATGAACGGCGAACGATACAGCATGTCATTTACCACGGGTGGACTATTTCAGCGTGAATCAGTGGAACTGGCCGCACTGTATCTGCAACTAAATGACTGGGATGCGCTGCGTGAAAAAGTCATCGCCGATAATCTGCTGCAAGCCCGCACGCTCAATACGCTTAAGCGTATTTGCCGTGAAATTACCAGTCGTTTGAAAACACTGAACCGGGAAGAACTGTCCGCACTCGCCTTGGCCGCCAACCGCGATCAAGTGTGCCTGCTATGGCTGGCGCTCTGTCGGCGCTACCGGTTTATCGCGGAATTCGCAATTGAAGTGATGCATGAACGCCATCTCAACCTGCAAGCGCTTACTTACGCTGACTTCGATCATTTTCTCAACAAAAAAGCAGAATGGCATCCAGAACTGGATGAAATTCAACCCACGACTCGCGGAAAATTAAGACAAGTATTGTTTAAAATTCTGCGCGAAACAGAACTGTTGAATACAGACAACACCATCAACGGCGTACTCGCAAGCCCGGAGATTATGCATATTCTGCACCGAACCGACCAACAGCAAGCCTTGTATTTTCCAGGCCTGCGATATCCTGATCATCAATCCGCCAGCCCGGAAAGCAGGTAAACCCAGGTGATAATTGATATCCAAAAAACGGCTCTGCCAGAACAGTTTCAGCACCTATTTGCCGTCATTTCAGGACAAAGATTCCTCAAAATGCAAGGTCTTGGCAAAGAAGTGCCGTTTTTCATCTGTCCCTACGACCCGGCAAAAGCAGTGGAAGTCCAGCGGTTGCAACGGCAATTGATTAACCGTCTGCAACAAACCGGCATTAGCGTGCTGGAAATCAATCTATATGACCTTGCCATACAGATTTTAAAGGACAGGGACATATGGGAACAAATTCTGGAGCTGGAAACCTCTGTATCAAAGGAGCAGCTCAAGGAACTACTGCAAGGCGTACTTGACCCCGCAACCCATCTGATTCCGGCAATATCAGCCCAATTGCTGAGTACGGACTTTCAAGTACTGTTTATTACCGGAGTGGGCGAGGTTTTTCCCTACATACGCTCACACAATGTATTAAACAACCTGCAAAGCACCGCCAAGGAAAAACCAACGCTGATGTTCTTCCCCGGCGACTACACGCATTCCCTGGAGTCAGGCGCTTCACTGGATCTGTTTGGCAAGCTGCATGATGATAAATATTACCGGGCGTTTAATATCTTTCACTGCGAAGCATAACCGAAGGAAACGTAATGAATTTAAAAAGTATTTTTCACAAACCGGTTGACCGCCCCATCGAAGGCGTTATCAAGGCCGATGACGCCGCCAGTCTGCGCCTGGAAATAGAAGAATACGTACTAACCAATGAAGTGGAAAAACGTCTGGAAGCGTTTCTGGACGCCTACAATCATTATGAAGGCGCCAATGGCGTGTGGATATCCGGCTTCTTCGGTTCCGGTAAATCGCACTTACTAAAAATGCTGGCCTTGTTGCTGGAAAATAGCGCCATAGAAGAGTTTAAAGCGCTAGACCTGTTTCTGCCCAAATGCCAGGACAACGAAATCCTGCAAGGCGATTTGAAACGCGCCGTGGCTATCCCTTCCAAAAGCATCCTGTTCAACATCGATCAAAAAGCCGATGTCATCAGCAAAACCCAAATTGACGCGCTACTGGCGGCCTTCGTCAAGGTTTTTGACGAAATGTGCGGTTATTACGGTAAGCAAGGCCATATCGCTCAGTTTGAACGAGACTTGGCTAGCCGGGGACTCTACGCACCCTTCAAAACCGCTTATCAAGCCATAGCCGGTAAAAACTGGCAAATAGGCCGCGAGCAAGCCTTGCTGGAATCCAAAAACATTGCCCAGGCTTACGCCCAAGTCACCGCGAGTGATGAAGCAGCCGCGTTGGGGATTCTGGACAAATACCGTGGCCAATACCGGGTTTCCATCGAAGATTTTGCCGAGCAGGTTAACGCCTATATCGAAACACAATCCGCCAATTTCCGGCTGAATTTTTTCGTGGACGAGGTGGGTCATTACATTGCCGACAACATCAAACTGATGACCAATCTGCAAACCATCGCCGAAAGCCTGGCCACCAAATGTCGTGGCCGCGCCTGGGTAATCGTCACCGCGCAGGAAGACATGGGCACGGTGGTCGGCGAAATGGACAAACGCCAAGGCAATGACTTCTCCAGAATTCAGGCGCGTTTCGCCAATCGCATGAAGCTAACCAGCGCCGATGTCGCCGAAGTGATTCAAAAACGCTTGTTAACCAAGAATGAAGACGGCGTAAATCTGTTATCAAACATTTACCACGCCCAATCGAACAACTTTAAAACCCTGTTTGACTTCGCGGATGGCTCGGTAAGCTACCGCAATTTTCAGGATCGGGAACATTTTATCCACAGTTATCCCTTTATACCTTACCAATTCGCGCTGTTTCAGTCGGCGATACAAAATCTGTCCTTGCATAACGCTTTTGAAGGCAAACACAGCTCGGTGGGTGAGCGTTCCATGCTGGGCGTATTCCAGCAAGTGGCGATACAAATTGAAGAACACCAGATTGGTCAACTGGCGACTTTCGACTTGATGTTTGAAGGCATCCGCACCGCGTTGAAATCTCAAATCCAACGCGCGATTATTCTGGCCGAGAATCATCTTGATAATCCGTTTGCTGTTCGCCTGTTAAAAACCTTATTTCTGGTTAAATACGTCAAGGAATTCAAACCAACGCAACGTAACCTCTGCATCCTGATGCTGGATGGTTTTAATCAGGATTTACCCGCTCTAAGAAAGCGGGTGGAAGAAGCGCTAAACCTGCTTGAGCAGCAAACCTATGTACAGCGCAACGGCGAGCTTTATGATTACCTGACCGACGAGGAAAAAGATGTTGAACAGGAAATCAAAAATACCGAAGTGGAATCAGCCGATGTCGCCTCGGAACTGGAAAAAATTATCTTCGATCACATCATAAAGCAGCGCAAGATTCGTTATGACGAGAACGGTCAAGATTACCCATTCACCCGCAAACTAGACGAACGTTTATTCGGCCGCGAATCCGAGTTATGCATACACGTCATCAGCCCATTCCACGACAACGCGGACAATCAGACCACCTTGGTCATGCACTCCTATGGCCGTGACGAATTATTAATGCTCCTGCCAGCGGATGATCGTCTAGTGCGCGATCTATTGATGTATAAACGCACGGAAAAATACATTCGCCAAAATATATCCATTACTCAGCAAGAAGCGATTAAACGCATTCTGCATGACAAAGGCTTCCAAAACCGGGAACGCTACGCGGATATCCAGCAACGCGTGCAACAATTAATCGGCAAGGCCAAACTATTCGTGGCGGGCGGTGAAATCGAAATCGGTTCCGAAGACGCCCAAATCCGTGTCAGCCGTGGCTTCCATGAACTTATTGCCCGCGCCTATCCCAATCTGCGCATGCTGCGCGGCGTCAGCTATACCGAAAACGACATTAGCCAATGTCTTAAATACTCCGAAGACGGACTCTTCGGCAATGATGTCACCGCGCTAGCTGAATCGGAGCAAGAAATGCTGGCGTTTATTCAGAGTAACAACCGCAGTGGCGTCCGCACCACCTTAAAAAGTTTACTGGAAAAATTCGAACGCAAACCCTACGGCTGGCACTATGCCGCCGTGCTTTGCACTCTGGCCAATCTTTGCGCCCGTGGCAAGGTAGAAATCCGTAGCGACGGCAATCTGCTGCAAGAAAACGAATTGGAACGCGCGCTACGCAACACCCATGCCCATGGCAATCTGGTGTTGGAGCCCCAGCTTGAATTCACCGCCTCTCAACTGCGCGTATTAAAGGAGTTTTTCGAGGATTTCTTCGACACTCCGCCACGCGCTAGCGAAGCCAAAGCCCTTGGCGCCGAAACCGCCGCCGCGTTTCAATCCTTAACGCAACAGCTCACACAACTATTAGCCCAAACGGCCCAGTATCCATTCCTGCTTGCCCTCCAACCCGTACTCGAAACAGTTAAGGAACTGTACGGCAAACCTTACACTTGGTTTTTAGTTGAACTTCCTCGTCAGGAAAACAATCTACTAGCCATAAAAGAAGGCGTAATCGACCCCATCCGCAAATTCATGAGCGGCCCGCAAAAACACATCTTCGATAACGCCCGCCAATTTGTGCAAACCCAAGAACCGAATTTTGCATATATCGAAGGCGATGAAGCCAGTCAGATAATAACCTGTCTAACCGACCCGGAATGCTACAAAGGCAACCGTATCCAGCAGCTGAAAACACTGGTCGATAACTTGCAAAACCAGATTAACGCGCAAATTCAAATTGAAATGGCTCAAGCCAAGGATACGGTTACCGGATTGCAACAGCGTTTGTGCAGTACGAGCGAATACAGCGAATTAAATGTAGAGCAACAGATACAACTGGTTAAACCGTTTAGTGCGTTATTAACTACAATTGGACAACAAACATTAATTGCTCAAATCCGGGACACCGTCCGACGCGTTGAGGAACACGAGTACCGGCGCCAACTGTCCCAATTGACCAGCTGGACGCAAAAACCCAAGCCTGAGTATGGTGCGGATGGAACGGATAACGACACGAAGTCCGTTTCACCAGCCGCCGCCGATGCTAGCATCGAATACGTGCCCAGCCGTTCAATAAAGGTATCATTCGATAAAGCCTGGCTGGCCGATGAAACCGATGTTGATCGTTACTTGCAGTCCATGCGTGCAGCGTTGCTGCATGAAATTCGTAATGGAAAAAGGATTCAAATATGATTGAAAACATAACGCTACGTAACTTCACTGCCTTCAGCAAACTGGACATGCCGCTTTCCCCCAAAATAAATATCATTATTGGGGAAAACGGCACGGGCAAAACGCACTTGTTGAAAATTGCTTATGCCTTGTCTTGGGCCGCCCTAACCCCACAAAGATCACCCAACAGCGACGAACAAGAACGTATTCAAAAATTAACCGAAAAGTTTGTGGGTATTTTTAAACCCTTGGATAACAAAATTGGCAGGCTATATCGGGAAGGCGCCATTCGTGAAGGCAATGGCGAACAAGCCAGTATGTCAATGCGCTTCAACCGTGATCAAAACCTAGGCTTAACGCTTTATCATAATTCAAGAATGCTACAAATTGATAAATGGAAAATCAATGTACCATCATCACTAGAAAACACTTGGTCGGAAAAAGAGCCGGTTTTTATACCAACCAAAGAAATGCTATCCTTTATGCTGGGCTTTGGCAGTTTGTTTGATAAGTTTGGCTTGTCTTTTGATGATTTATTTCGCGAACTTTATTCCCTGCTGGAATTGCCGCCGCTACGACCAGATAAACTACCAGAAAAATCTAAATGGGCGATAGAGGAAATAGAAAAAATTTGCGGAGGGCGGTTTATCTATTACGGTGGAGGGCGCGTCAATTTTAAAACCTCAACCAATGAGTTTTCGGCAAATGTAATGGCCGAAGGCTTCCGTAAAATCGGAATATTGTCTCGATTATTAGAAACAGGCGCTATTTATCCAGGATTGAGTGGCCCGCTATTGTGGGATGAACCGGAAACAAATTTTAACCCAAAGTTACTAAAACTATTAGTGGAGATTTTATTGGAATTATCCCGCAACGGACAACAAATCATTCTAGCGACGCATGACTATGTTGTACTTAAGTGGTTTGATTTACTCATGGATGAATCCAAGGGAGATGATGTTCTTTACCATAGTTTATACAGAGAGCCAGGCAGTGGAGAAATCAAAATAAATTCCACTGATCATTATTTGCAGATTACGCCAAATCCTATAGATGAGGCATTTGGCTTTCTGATAGATCAAGAAATTCATAATGACATGGGAGGTCTTGGCAAATGATAGTTGTTGAAGTGGACGGATTTCAATTTAATTTTACCGATGCCTTGCATGCATTTGTATTTGATGAAAAAGATAGCAGCAAACCCACTTTTCATGGCGTTGCCATGAAAGGCGTTGATATTGTAGCCGAATTCGAAGAAGCCTATATTTTTATAGAATTAAAAGATTATGATGATCCTTCGATTTACGATGTTCTGGGCGGGACTAGCAATGAAGAACAAAAATTGCGACAAGATAGTTTTAAGTGGTTAAAAAACTACCTTAAATATAAGTTCAGGGATTCCTATCTTTATCGACATGCCGAAGAGAAAGTGGAAAAGCCCGTTCACTACGTCTGCTTAATCACTTTCGATAACGCACTAAACACGCGTATGCAAAAGGCGCTAAAGCAAGAACTTCCTGTTGGTAAAGCATCTCGCCGTTGGGTTCGTTCACTAGCAACAAGTTGTCAGGTAGTAAACTTAGATAAGTGGAATAAAAACTTCCCAAAGTGGCCAGTAACACGCCTTGCTGCGGCAACTGAAGGAGCATAAGCAATGGAAACCACCAAACTACGCCGCTTCGCCCAATACGCCCGCCGCGGCTTGATTGAACAAGTTTCCGCCAAGCTCAAATTAGTGCTGGCGGCGGACAGCGCCGCGCGGCGCGAAAGCCCGGCAGCGGTTGACAAGCTGGAACAAGCGATCCGCCAGCAAGGCCAGGAACAACTCATTGAGCGCATAGCCTACATCTGGTTCAACCGCTTCTGCGCCCTGCGCTTTATGGACGTCAACCGCTACAATCGCGTGAGCATCGTTTCGCCAGCCGATCCAGGGCAATTCCAACCGGAAATCTTGGCCGAAGCCAAGATGGGCCTAATTGACGCAGACATGGCCTCGGACAAGCTAAGACAGCAAATCCTTGACCTGCTGGAAGCCAAAACCCCCAGCCGCGACCCACAAGGCGAAGCTTATCGTTTACTGGTCGTCGCCGCCTGTAACTATTGGCATGAAGCCATGCCGTTCCTGTTCCAGCGCATCGACGACTATACCGAACTACTGATGCCGGATGACCTGCTCTCCGGCAACTCCATTCTGGCCTATACCCGCGAGGCAATGACCCCAGATGTTTGCCAGGATGTGGAAGTCATCGGCTGGTTATACCAATTCTACATTGCTGAGAAAAAAGATCAGGTATTTGAAGGGCTAAAGAAAAATATAAAGATCACCCCGCAAAATATCCCCGCCGCCACCCAGCTATTCACCCCGCACTGGATAGTACGCTATCTGGTGGAAAACTCGCTGGGCCGCCTGTGGCTTTTGAATCGGCCTAATTCAAAGTTGGCCGAGAAAATGGACTACTATATACCGCCAGTGGATAGTGGGCAGTGTGTAGTGGAAAGTGAAGACCAATCTACCCACGCCCCACTACCCACTACCCACTTAAGAATTTCCTCGCCAGAGGAAATTCGCATCTGCGACCCGGCCTGCGGTTCCGGCCACATGCTGACGTATGCCTTCGATTTACTCTACGCCATTTACGAGGAAGAGGGCTACGAGTCCGCCGAGATACCGGAAAAAATTCTTACTCATAACCTGTATGGCATTGAGATTGATGAACGCGCCGGCAAACTGGCTGCCTTTGCCCTGACTATGAAGGCACGCGCCAAACATCGGCGCTTTTTCAATACCAGGGCCAAACATCGGCGCTTTTTCAATAAAGGAGTCAAGCCGAATATTTGCATACTTCAAAACATCAGTGATGTGACCCTAGAACCTGAATGGCCAACTATTTTAGAGGCCATGCAAAAAAGCGGTGTTGATAGAAATAGTTTAATTGAAAATATCACCCTATTTGAAGAGGCGAATAATTTTGGTTCACTGTTACGCCCTACCCTGACAGCCGAGCAAGTACAAAAAGCCATTGCAGCACTGACGGCCTATGATGAATCAGTCAAAACTCCGATGATAGGACACTGGGAGCTTATCAATCAATGTAAAACAGCTTTGCTACAAGCTGATTATCTAAGCCAAAAATACCATGTGGTGATTGCCAACCCGCCATATATGGGCGGAAAAAGCATGAATGGACGACTTGCTGTGTGGCTTAAGGATAACTATGCGGAAGTAAAATCTGATTTATTTTCTGCCTTTATCGTTCGTAATACTGAATTGGCTTTACCCCAAGGACAGCTTGGTTTTATGTCGCCCTTCGTGTGGATGTTTATTTCTTCTTACGAAAAGCTTCGAGATTTTCTGATTAATCAATTGACGATTACTTCGCTCGTACAATTAGAGTATTCAGGCTTTGAGGGAGCTGTGGTACCGATTTGTGCATTCACACTAGAAAATGCAAATCTACCTAAATACCGAGCCGGTTTTATCAGGCTCTCAGACTTTAAAGGAGTTGACAATCAATCACCAAGAACGCTTGAAGCTATTAAAAATCAAAAATGTGGATGGTTTTTTCGAGCCTCACCAGAAAACTTTAAAAAAATACCTGGCAAACCAATAACTTATTGGATAGGAGAATCTATTTCAAATGCTTTTAGAGATTATCCAAAACTTGATAGTGTAGCTCCTACAAGAAAAGGCATGGTGACGGCTAGAAATGAAATTTATGTTCGGGATTGGTATGAAGTATCACTTGACAAATCAGGTTTAGACTTATTTACAGATAGAGAAACAGCAAAAGCATCTAACAAAAAGTGGTTTTCATATCTTAAGGGAGGTGGATTCAGAAAGTGGTACGGAAATAAATTTGATGTTGTAAATTGGGAAAATGACGGGGAGTTACTTCAAACTACAAGACACCCTACAGAAGATAGAATTTGGGCAACAAACTTTAATCTTGAATATATATTCAAACCTAATGTAAACTGGGGAGCGATAACCTCTTCAGATTTTTCAGCACGCATTAGTTTCAGAGGAGAACTTTTTGATGCTGGCGGCTCAGCTTGTTTTCCTTTAAAAGTGGATCAACAGACGATTTTAGGCTTCCTTAATGCAAAAATATCTAGATCAATGTTAAGGGCGCTAAATCCTACACTTAATTTCCAAGCTGGAAATATCGCGAATTTGCCTTTTCTTATGTCGGCAGATACTTTACCAACCAGAGATAATGTAAAAAATCTTATACTTGGGCACAAAAGTGACTGGGATTCTTACGAAACCTCCTGGGATTTTAACCGTTTGCCATTACTAGACACCGGCTATCAGCCATCAACCCTAAAAGCCACCTACCAAAAGCTCCGCGCCCACTGGCAAGAGATGACCCTGGCAATGCAACGCCTAGAACAACAAAACAACCGCATTTTCATAGAAGCCTACGGCCTGCAAGATGAGTTAACCCCTGATGTACCGCTCAACGAAATCACTCTAACCTGTAACCCCCACTACCGCTACGGTGGAGACAAAAGCGAAGACGAACTGGAAGCCCTACTACTAGCCGACACTATGCGCGAATTGATTTCCTATGCCGTCGGCTGCATGTTTGGCCGCTACGCCTTGGACAAGCCGGGGCTGATTCTGGCTAATCAGGGTGAAACGCTTGCGGACTTTTTCCGCAAAGTGTGTAGTGGGGAGTGTGTAGTAGATAGTAAAGAAGGAAATGATGGCGACTGTTCACAATTATCGGGAACTAATAGTCTGGCGGAAGGCGATGGATTTAGTGGAGCTGGTTTATCAGGCGACGAAACAGTTTCCGAAGGAGGAGCTTTACGGTCTAACGAGCCAGATCAGACTGTCGGCGGTTTCCATACCGTCCAATATCGCGGAAGGTCAGGCCAGAAAATCGACGGCGGAGTTTCTCAATTTCTTATCGATTGCCAACGGTTCACGAGCGGAAATGGCGACCCAAATTCTGATTGCCCTGCGCTTAAATTATGTAACGCGCGATACAGCGCAACAACGTCTTTCGAGGTCGGAGGAAGTAAACAAATTGCTGTACGGCCTGATGAACGGCTTGAAATAACTCCCCACTGCCCACTATCCACTATTCACTATCTACCCGATGACGATAATGTTATCCCCATGCTGGACGGCGACTGGTTCAGCGATGACATCGCCGAACGCTTCCGTCAGTTCTTGCGTGTGGCCTTTGGCGAGGCGCATTACGCGGAAAACCTCCAGTTCGTCGAGCAGGGGCTTAATCTTAAAGGCAAGCGCAACTACACCATCCGCGATTACTTCCTGAGTGAGTTTTACGCCGATCATGTCAAACGCTACAAAAAACGCCCGATCTACTGGCTGTTTTCCAGCCCTAAAGGCAGCTTCAACGCGCTAATCTATTTACACCGCTACCGCCCGGATACCGTCAGCATCGTGCTAAATGATTACCTACGCGAGTTTAATACCAAACTCACGGCTCATAAAAACCACCTGGAAGCGGCCAGCATCAGCGCCAGCGCCTCTCAAGCCGAGAAAACCAAGGCATTAAAGGAAATCGAAAAAATCAAAAAAATCATCGCCGAGCTGGCGGAATACGAGCGTGAAGTGCTGTACCCACTGGCGACCCAACAACTGAAAATAGACCTGGATGACGGCGTAAAGGTCAATTACCCCAAATTCGGCGCGGCCTTGAAGAAGATAATCGGGCTAGATAGCAAGGAGGAGTAAAATGCTTACAATGGCTTCTAATCTTAATCCAGTGCCGCCTAATGGTGATTTAAAAAAATACCATATAGCGGAGATTACCTTACAACAGTATCGCGGTTTACAAAACATTCACTTGCCTTTAAACGAGCAAATGAATGTGTTTATTGGTTTGAATGGTGCAGGAAAGTCGAGCATACTGGATGCAACTGCCATTTTATTATCTTGGCTAGTAAATAGAATTAAAACCCCTTATGCTTCAGGTAAGCCTATTCTAGAAATTGAAATTCAGAACAGCTTTGACTACGCATCACTGGCTATTCTTTTGGAAAATAATAATGGCGCCTTCAGTTGGACTTTAATTAAAACTCGCAAGGGACACAATCCAGTTGATCGCTCTGCTTTAGCCGCGCTTAATAAACTGACCGGTTTAATTAAAGATCACTTTTCAGCTAATAGCGGTAAAATTAACCTGCCTGTATTTGTCTATTATCCTGTTAACCGCGCCGTACTAGACATACCGCTACGTATCCGCGAGAAACACCTCTTTGATGTGTTGTCAGCATACGACAATGCCCTAACCGGCGCAGCCAATTTTCGTACCTTTTTTGAATGGTTTCGTGAGCGGGAAGATCTGGAAAACGAAAATCGCAGATATCTGCATGACATTCCTGAAACACGCCCCGCGGAATTTCAGTTCCCAGACCTACAACTGGAAGCGGTACGCCGCGCCTTAACCCGCTTTATGCCGGATTTTAAAAATTTTACTGTTCGCCGCAACCCATTGCGTATGGAAGTGGAAAAATACGGAAAGCGGTTAATCGTTAATCAGCTTTCCGATGGCGAAAAATGCCTGATGGCACTGATAGGCGATCTAGCCCGACGTTTGGTAATTGCCAATCCACTACGTGACGACCCACTGGATGGCAATGGCGTGGTATTAATTGATGAAATTGATTTGCACCTGCACCCGGAATGGCAGCGGCGGCTGATACCAGGCTTACAGCATGTATTCCCTAATTGTCAGTTTCTGGTGTCTACCCATTCTCCGCATGTCATCACCCATGTGCAGCCAGAAAGTCTGTATTTGCTGAGGATGACTGATAACCGAATAGTCTGCGAACAACCCAACGAATCTTACGGAAAAACCGTGGAGCGGGTTTTAGAGGATTTAATGGGATTGGAAACCACCCGCCCGGACGAAGTGAGCCAGTCATTAGACCAAATTTATCAGGCCATTGATCTAGGCGAGCTGGATGCCGCCAAACAAGCAATAAGCGAGTTACAAGCCAAAATTGGTAATGACCCTGATCTGACCAAGGCTAATGTGCTGATCAAACGCAAGGAGTTGATCGGCAAATGAAGCATATATTAAAAGATGACGAGGCGGAAACCTTCCGTGACTGGAAATCTCTGGCAAACGACGATTGGCAACCCGATTATGACATTATGCCTGGCGACATTAAGCAACCGTTGAAACAGGCATTGATGAAAGAACAAGGGGGTATCTGTTGTTATTGCGAATCACGCCTAATTGAGGATGACAGTCATGTTGAGCATTTCTATCCACAACATCACTACCCAGAACGCGCCTTGGATTACGACAACTTGTTGTGCTCCTGTTTGAATCAGTTAGAAACAGGCGCACCCAGGCATTGCGGCAACCTGAAAGATAACTGGTTTTATGATGATTTATTAATTTCACCACTTGAGCCGGGATGCGAACAGCGTTTTGCATATGATGGACAGGGAAAAATCCGTCCTCGCATTCCTGATGACCTCCCCGCACAGACAACAATTACCAAGTTAGGGCTTGATATTCCTAAACTGAACGAATTACGAGCCAAGGCAATTGAACCCTTTTTGGATGACAGCCTAGACAATGCCGCGTTTACCCAGTTTGTCACGGGCTATTTACGTCCAAACAGCAATGGCTGGTTCAACGAATTCCATACCACAATAGCCTATCTTTTTACGCAAGAAAAAATGGACATTTCGGTGGATTAATCAATGTCAAAAATTTCCGCATTATTAGAGCAACCCGAAAGCAAAACTTTTTTATCAATCATGAGTTAGTTGTCGCATGAGTCAAACCAAAATTAGCCTTGCCTTAGGGCGATTGTTTGAGAAACACCGGATAGTGTTTTGGTACGACGCCAAACAAGAACTGCGCGACGACTTCGAAAAGCTGACCTTGCCCGGCATTGAAAAACTTGAATTTGCCAACAACGAATTCGGCGTTAAACATCGCATTTTGCGCGGGCAACCGGAACAACGGTTTTTGCTTTATCGTGACGGGCCTCAGCCCAGCGATTTAGATAACTGGCTGTTGGATGTGCAATTGGCGCATGGCGAGTTTCGCACGGATCAAGCCGCGATTTGGTTGTCTGAGCTGGAATTAGGGCTGGAATTTGCTGACCTTGTGCAAAACCATGCCGAGTTTTTTCAAGCGACCAAACGCAAGGATGCGCTAAAGAAATTACTTAAACCTCATGACACGCCAGGCCAAATCCGCCTGAAAATACTGGCGGTGTGCGCGGTCAGCGAACCGCGCATGGACTCAATCGTGGAAAATTTGTTGCAGGAATTGGCCGATGGCCATGATGACAAATTCAAATTAATCAACCGTTGCGCTTTGGACGCATTCCTCTGGGAACAATTGTCGCGCTGCTATGGCTACCAATCCGCCGAACCTAGCATCCGTGATTTTGCCATTGAATTGTTCAAATCCTGCTACGCCATGGGCACGGAAGGACAAGTTAATCTAACCGGCGATGCCCTGGTGTTTCTTAAACGCTGGAAAGATAGCCGCCAGTTTGAACACTGTTTTGAAACCCTCTCAACCGAATGCGCCGAGGTGATTGGCATTGAGCAAGATTTGGCGAAACGGGATTTTCGCCAGCTAATTGAGCTGGATTACTTCCGCTTAATCGACCAAAAAATCATTAGCGAATTGGTGCGCGCGGTCGCCGCCCGCACAGTATCCAACGGCGATGTGGCGCTGTGGACGCGCCAGCGGCGGCAAGGTCACTGGTATCAGGAATTCCGCCATCTTTACGAAGCAACCGATTACGCGGCGCGGTTTATATTCGTGCTGGGAGAAGCCAATCTAACCATGAACAGCATGACAGAAGGTATTGAACGCTACAGCCGATCTTGGTATCAACTGGATTTGCTGTACCGCAAATTTACCTACCATGTTCGGGTGTCCGCTCAGGCATCGTTGATGAGCGCATTAACCGAGCAGATTGAGAACCTGTATACCAACAGTTTTTTACTGAAACTGGGCGACCGCTTTCAAGCTTTTGTCGAAGCCGCGTCACAATGGGATGCTCACCCGGTGCGCAAACAACGGGAGTTTTTTACTCATTGGGTACGGCCTTTTTTGCGCAAGGATAATAAAGTTTGCGTGATTATCTCGGACGCCATGCGCTACGAGATTGGGCATGAACTGCTGACGCTGATTCGTCAGGAAGACCGTTACACAGCGGAACTTGAACCGGCGCTGTCCATGCTGCCTAGCTATACCCAATTGGGCATGGCGGCCCTGCTGCCTAATCAGGAACTGGCGATTGCCGATAATGACACCGGAACCGTATTAGTGGATGGACACAGTTCGCAAGGCACGGCAAACCGCGCAAAAATTTTGCAGGCCGCGCTTCCTGGTGGCGGTCAAGCCGTGTTGTGGGAAGATTTTATGGGCATGAACCGTGATGATGGCCGGGAATTGCTAAAAGCCAATCAAGTGCTGTATATCTACCATAACCGGATTGATCATACCGGCGACAAGATGCATTCCGAAGGCCAAGCCTTCGAGGCTGCCGAACAAACCCTGGATGATTTATTAAAACTGGTCAAAAAACTGGCTGCCGCTAACGCCAATAATTTGTTGATCACCGCCGATCACGGTTTTATTTATCAACACCGCGAAATTGCCGAAAGCGATTTTTTGAGCGTCGAACCAGAAGGCGAAGTCATTCTGTATCGGGATAGGCGTTTTATTCTAGGAAAAAACCTAACATCCTCTCCCGGCTTGCATTCTTTTTCAGCCGAACAACTCGGCTTATCCGGCAACATAGCGGTACAAATCCCTAAATCCATCAATCGGCTACGCTTAAAAGGCTCCGGCAGCCGTTTTGTGCATGGCGGCGCGTCATTGCAGGAAGTTGTGATTCCGGTGCTTAAAATCAATAAAAAGCGCCAAAGCGATGTTTCCGCCGTTGAGGTGGATATTTTGCGCGGCGTAAGTTCAGTGATTAGCGCCGGTCAGCTGGCAGTAACCTTATACCAAAGCAGCGCGGTAACCGATAAAATTCAACCACGGCTATTAAGGGCCGGAATTTTTACCGAGGCTGGAGAGTTGATTTCCGACAGTCACGAACTGAATTTTGATTTAACATCCAACAACCCGCGCGACCGCGAACTACAGGTGCGTTTTGTACTCAGCAGGAAAGCGGATGCGGTCAACGGCCAGGAAGTGTTACTCAAGCTTGAAGAGAAGCACGCCGGAACATCGCATTATAAGGAGTATAAATCCTTGCGCTATACCATGCGCCGCTCATTCACCAGCGATTTCGATTTTTAGGGAGGGCTATTCATGCTTGAGCTTGATCAAAAGATCAATACCCAATTTGCCGGATTGGTGGTCAGAAAAGATTTAGTCAAAACCGTAAAGGGTAACGCCATAGTGCCGTCTTACGTACTGGAATATTTATTGGGCCAGTACTGCGCCACCCATGATGAAGCCACCATCCAGACCGGTATTGAAACGGTCAAGGAGATTTTGCGCAAACACTACGTTCACCGCAATGAAGCAGGCTTGATTCGCTCCCACATCAAGGAAAAAGGCCGTTACAAAGTTATTGATAAAGTTGGCGTTGATCTGAATGACCGGAATAATAGGTACGAGGCGGCGTTTGAAAATCTGGGCGTGAAAAAGGTATTGGTTGATTCCAATACGGTAAAAAAACACCCCAAACTGTTGGTCGGTGGCGTCTGGTGTATTTGCGATATCGAGTACGAATTTACCGAGGACGCCAACGCTAGCCCGTGGCTATTATCTTCATTAAAGCCTATCCAGCTGTCACATTTCGATTTTGACGCTTATATCGCCGCAAGACAGCAATTCAGCATGGACGAATGGCTGGATGTGCTCATGCAAAGCATTGGCCTCAATCCGCAAGTGTTCAGCCGCCGCAGTAAGCTGATACAACTGGTGCGCTTAATCCCCTTTTGTGAACGCAATTATAACCTGTTGGAGTTGGGGCCAAAAGGTACCGGCAAATCGCACATCTTTTCCGAATTTTCGCCGCATGGCACGCTGGTTTCGGGCGGTGAGGCCACGCTGGCGAAACTGTTTATTAATAATAACACCGGTAAAATAGGTTTGGTCGGTTATTGGGATGTAGTGGCGATGGATGAATTCGCCGGCAGCAACAAACGGCCCGATATTAAGCTGATTGACACCCTGAAAAACTACATGGCCAATAAGTCCTTCAATCGGGGTACGGGGCCGCAGGGCGCGGAAGCTTCCATGGTCTTTATCGGCAACACGTCGCATACGGTTCCTTATATGCTGAAACACGCCAATCTGTTCTTGGACTTGCCGGAAACTTACCGCAATACCGATGGACAGGCCATTCTGGATAGGATGCACTGGTTTCTGCCGGGCTGGGAAATGGAAAACTTGCGTAGCGATATGTTTTCGCAAGGTTACGGTTTTGTCGTGGATTATCTGGCTGAAATTCTGCGCTCGTTGCGAAATCATGACTATGCCGACGGCTACCAAACTTATTTTAGCCTGTCAGCGGATATATCCACCCGCGATCGTGATGGTATCCACAAAACCTTTTCCGGGTTGATGAAGATTTTATTTCCGCATGGGGAAGCCAACAAAGAGGAAATTGAAGAATTGCTCAAACTAGCCGTCGAAGGACGCAAGCGGGTAAAAGACCAACTGATGCGCATTGATTCCACCTATGCCGCTGTTAACTTTGCCTACACTGATACGGCTGGTCATCTTTTTCCGGTCACCACGCTGGAGGAACAGCAATATCCGCATCACTATCACGCCATCGTTAATTTTGAAGAGGATGATTCCAGCTTGACCGCGTTGTTTGATCAACCGGTAACGCAAACGCTTACGCCTGACAAAACGCCGTTATTAAAGGAAAAGCATGTCACTGTACTCGAAAACCAATCAGGTATTTCCTATGACCATCTGTTTGGCCCTTATCTCGCAGAGGCAACGCAAATCACCTTAACCGATCCTTATATCAGGATGTTTTACCAAATCCGCAACCTGATGGAGTTTTTAGAAACCGTAATCAAGCATAAACCGGAAGATAGTGAAGTACGGGTGCATTTGCTAACCACGGAAGACGAGTTCAAAGGCGACCAGCAAACGGATAACCTGGAAAAAATCAAATCGGCTTGTTTGGCGGCTGGCGTCGGGTTTACCTGGGAGTATGATCTAAGCGTTACAATTCATGCCCGCCATATCATAACCAATCATGGCTGGAAAATTCTGCTGGATCGCGGCCTGGATATTTTTCAAAGCTATGATATGAGCGATTCTCTGATTTTGGCTAACCGCTTACAACAATTCAGAATGTGCAAGGCGTTTGAGGTGACTTATATCCGGCATGAGGTCGTGATGCAGAGCGCCAGCTAAAACCGATATGAATTTGGATTCCGCGCAAGCAATCATTACACATTTGCAAACGGAAAATAACCGCCTGATTGCCTTATTGGAAGCCCACGGCATTGCTTGGCAAGTTCCCAAGACGCCTGAAGTAAAAGAACAAATCGAGACCCAGGCAACTTTTACGGTAAATGAAAAAATAGCCTTGTTCCGGCAGTTGTTTAAGGGGCGCGCTGATGTTTACCCCGTCCGCTGGGAAAGCAAGACAACTGGCAAATCCGGATACCAGCCCG
>CAIYSZ010000006.1 GCA_903928965.1 uncultured Pseudomonadota bacterium | reverse complement strand
TCTGAACACTCTTTCCCTACACGACGCTCTTCGATCTAAGAAATCAATAATGATACCGGCAAGACACAACATAAATTTTGCCGTCCTCAGGCAAATAAACCAAGCGAAGCTCGTGGGTTATTCGGCGGGACCAGTAACCAGTAAGATCGCCTTTCAACGGTTCGGGTTTTCCCGTTCCCGTGAACGGATTGCGCAAACATTCCTCAATAAGCAGGTTAATTTTGTCAACCATACTTAAATCTTCCTTTTGCCAGCTTAGATAGTCTTCCCACGCATTGGGCGTCCATGAAACCACCCCGGTTTTAGCTAGTTGTTTATTTTGGCTCTTCTTGTTTTTCATTGCGGATTAAGTCTCGGGGTTGAGCCTTACCAGCTTTAAGCTGAGCAATGGATTCCATTAAACGACTGGCGTTATTCGATGAACTCAGGAGGTACATTGTTTCCTGCATGCTATTGAAATCAGCCAGGGACAACATCACCACATGTTCACCGCCGACACGGGTAACAACGGTGGGAGTGTGGTCGGTGCAAACATCATCCATCACAGTCTTCAAGTTAGCTCGTGCTTCGCTAAAAGTTAAAATATTCATAATTTTTATCTACTATTAATATACAAATAAGCCGATAAACAGTGCTGCGCGCCCTTACTGTTCTCTCTTCAGCTGTTTTGAATGGACCTGACTACATTTAGCCCCCTGCCTTGGCCGATTTTTTAATCAAGGCTAATTTAAAAGCTAATCTGATAAAGTTAAAATTGTACAACATATCGTACAAAAATGTCCAAGCTTTTGAACTCCCGCCCCCGCACCTTGAACCTATACGCGCAAGTTGTTATTATCAACCACTTACCCCCCCATCCACCGTCGCACTCAACAACCACCCGCGATGCCGCAAACCCTATACATAGAACAAGCGCTAGCCGAGCATCCGCGCGCGCTATCCATACGCCGCCGTTTTCCCAAGGCGCGGGTAGTGTATTGCCAGCGCTACGGCGAGGTATTCAATCCCAAAGCGCAGAACTTTAGGCTGCAAAAACAAAATCCGGCGCTGATCCTCGCCGAAAAAAAGCAAAATTGGGTGTCGCCCGCGCCCGCCGGCTATGGCGTTGGCGGTGAGGACAATTATTATTTTTCACACATGCTCAATTGCCTGTACGACTGCCGCTATTGTTTTTTGCAAGGCATGTACCAATCGGCCAATTACGTGCTATTCGTTAATTATGAAGATTTTCAACAACAAATCCGCGATATTTGCGCGGAGCGGCCGGAGCGTCAACTATATTTTTTCTCCGGTTACGACGGCGACAGCCTAGCCTACGAAGCGGTCAGCGGCTTCGCCGCCGCGTTTCTGCCATTTTTTGAGGACCTGCCCAACGCCTGGCTGGAACTGCGCACCAAGAGCGTCCAAATTCGCGGCTTGCTGGCGCGGCCGCCGCACCCCCGTTGCGTGGCGGCGTTCAGTCTAGCGCCGGAAGCGGTCGCCGCGCATGTAGAAGCCCTGGCCCCGCCGCCGCGCAAACGGCTGGAAGCCGCGCGCAAACTGCAACAAGCGGGCTGGCCGATAGGCTTGCGCTTCGATCCGTTGATTTATGTACAAGATTACCGCAAGCTATACGCGGCACTATTCGCCGAAACCTTTGCGCTAATCAATCCCGAGCGCGTGCACTCGGTCAGTTTGGGCGGGTTCAGATTGCCGGAGCCATTTTTTAAAAAAATGTACAAACTTTATCCAGACGCCAAATTATTCGCCAGTCCCCTACACACCGCGGCCGGCATGGTGTCCTACCGCCGCGACCTGGAGCAAGCCATGTTGGCCGATTGCCTTGAAATGCTGGCGCAATACCTGCCGGCGGAGCGGATTTTTCCATGCCAGCCCTAGAGCGCACAGTATTGGTATGCGGCGCCAGCTCCGGCATCGGCCGGGCGGCGGCGCGCGAATTGCTGCGTCAAGGCCAGCGCGTCATCGGCGTCAGCCGCGAACCGCAATGCTTCCGGCAAGCGCATCCCTTATTTAGCGGCATCGGCGCGGATTTCAGCCGCCCGCACGAAATACCGGCCTTCGCCGCCCGCCTGCAACAGAATTTTCCGGAACTTAACGCGGTAGTGTTCGCCGCCGGATACGGCCAATTCGGCGGTTTGGAGCAATTCTCCTACCGGCAGATTGAAGAACTCATAACAGTCAACTTTACCGCGCAGGCTTTTCTAACCCGCGCCCTGCTGCCACAATTAAAAAAACAGCCGCATGCCAACCTCATCTACATCGGCTCTGAAGCCGCGCTGAAAGGCAGCCGCCAAGGCACGATTTATTGCGCCAGCAAATTCGCCTTGCGCGGTTTCGCCCAAGCCTTGCGCGACGAGTGCGGCAAATCCACGGTGCGCGTGTCCATCATCAACCCCGGCATGGTGGATACCGAATTTTTCGCCAACCTGAGCTTCCGTCCCGGCGGCGGGCCGGGCCAAGCCTTGGCGGCCGAGGACGTGGCGCAAGCGGTCGCTTACATTCTGCAAGCCGGGCCGCATTGCGTGATTGATGAAATCAATTTGAATCCGGCTAATAAAGTCGTCGAATTTAAAAAAGATTCCGGCCATGTTTAGCAAATTCGTTATTTACCACGCTTACCTGCTGAAATCCTCCCCGCGTTTCAAACGGATTAAACGCGGGGTCTACAACGCCCTGGAAAACCCGCGCAGCCAAGTCAAATCCTATGTGGATATGCTGATGATCGGACTGATTGTGATCAGTATTTTTTTCCTGCTCTACGACGTGGAACATGAAACCGGCGTCATGGGCGGCTATTTTGAACAAGGCGTGATTACCTGCTTCGCCTGTGAATATCTGCTGCGGGTCTGGGTAAGCTCGGACACGCATTTACTGTTGATCGAGGAATACGAAAAAGCCAGTTACCTAAACATCGAATTCAGCCTATTCAGGGCGCTAAAAAAAGCCTGGATCAAGAAATTTGAATATATTCTATCGCCCATGGCGATTATCGATTTACTGGCGATTTTGCCCAGTTACCGGCCGCTACGCATACTGCGCATCTTTCTAATCTTCCGCCTGTTCAAATTATTCCGCTATTCAAACAGCGCCCGTTTGTATTCCGATATTCTGGCCAGCAAACGCTTTGAATTGCTAACCTTATTGTTGTTCAGCTGCCTATTGGTGTTTATCGCCAGCGTTTCGGTATTTATATTTGAATTTCCGGAAATCAACAGCCATATTAAAAACCTGTTCGATGCGTTTTACTGGTCCATCGTCACCATGGCCACGGTCGGTTACGGCGACATCACCCCGCAAACCCACGGCGGCAAAATTGTGGCCATATTGCTGATCTTAACCAGCATCGGCGTGCTGTCGTTTTTTACCTCGATACTGATCTCGGCGTTTAACGAGAAAATTCCGCTGCTACGCGAAAACCAGGTCTACGCCGAAACGGAAAACTACAAAAACTTCATCATCATCTGCGGTTTCGGCCGCGTCGGGCAAGAAATCGCCAAGCGCCTGCACCGGGACAAGCAAAAATTCATAATCATAGACAAAAACGAACAACACGTCGAAATCGCCCGGCAACGCAATTTCCTGGTGATTCATAACGACGCCAGCAAAAACCAGATATTGCTGAGCGCCGGCATCAACCGCGGCGCGACCACCGTGCTGTGCACCACCGGCGACGACGTCACCAACGTCTACGTCACCTTGACCAGCCGGCATTTAAACAAAAACATACGCATTATTTCACGCGCCAACCAACAAGAAAACGTGGCCAAACTGTATCAAGCCGGCGCGGACCAAGTCATCAAACCGTTCGAGGTGGCAGGCCTGTTGACCGCGGAATTTCTTGGGCAGCCGGTGGCGTTCGAGGCGATATCCGGCATTCTGCAAAACCATGCCGAAGTCGTCATGGACACTCTACGCGTCAACCAGGGCTCGGAATTGGACGACAAACAAATCATCCGCCTGGAACTGGCCAAATACAAACTGACCTTGCTCGGCGTCATCAGCGCCAATCCTATACATTTGCAACACCGTAATAAATACTTGGTCAACCAACAGCATTTTTATTTTAATCCCGACCGGCACTTTGTGCTGCATCACGGCGACATATTGCTGGTGCTCGGCAGAAAATTCAGTATCGACCATTTTCGCGACCTGATCGAACGGCGGCGGTTAATGCACAGGAAAAACCTATGAAGCGCATCGCCGTATTCGGTTACAACCGGCTGTCGATGGAATCCATCAGCCGGTTAAACCCTGAGCTCTACCAAGTGGTCGTGGTGGGACAAAATCGCCTGCAAAACACCCAGGCCAAGCAAGACGGCCTGGAAACCGCCGACATTGACTTTCATAGCGACGAAGACCTGCGCTCGCTCGGCATCGGCGACGGTAAGATTCAAACCATACTCTGTTTTTTTGAACAAGACTCCGAAAACGTGTTTTTGACCCTGTCGGCTCGCGGTCTGGACAAGGCCTTAACCATCATCGCGGCGGTGGACAATCCGGAATCCGCGGAAAAACTGCTGGCGGCCGGGGCCAATAAAATCATCGACCCCTACAAGATATGCGGGCGCAAAATCCACGACATGTTAAAGCGCCCGGACATCACGGACATCTTCGACCACACCGTATTCGGCCGCCACGACCTGCATCTGGCGGAGATCGTGATACCGGCGCACAGTTTTATTCTAGACAGCCAGGTTAACCATCTTGACGTGACGGCGCGTTATAATCTGATACTGATCGGCGTGGTCAACAAACAAATCAGCGACGAAATCCATTTCGCCGCCGTTGAACACAACCGCCGGTTAAGCGCGGGGGACATCTTGGTGATACTTGGCCCCTCTAGGGAAATTAAAGCTTTTAAAGAATATGTTGAACATGAAACTTAATGCGCGCCTCGTTTTTTTCTCCGGTTTTCTGGCTTGCGTCCTGCTCTTGACGGTGGGCGCGTATATGCAATTCGTTCTGGAACTGGAGCCTTGCCCTTTATGCATATCTCAGCGCATCGCCATTTTCGGCGTTGGATTCTTATTCTTGCTGGCCGCCTTGCACAACCGCGGAGCCAAAATCCACGCCGTAATAATCGGCTTGACCGCTCTGGCTGGGGCCAGCGTCTCCATCCGGCACATCTGGCTACAGCATCTGCCGCCGGAGGAAGTTCCCGAATGCGGGCCGGGCCTGGAATACGTATTCAACAATTTTCCGCTGTCGCACACCATTAAACTGATGCTCAGCGGAACCGGCGACTGCGCCAAAGTGGACTGGACCTTTCTCGGCATGAGCATCCCGGAAATGACCTTGCTGGCATTCCTAGGCCTAATCGGCCTAGCCAGCGCGCCATTCTGGCTAAAACAACCCAGCACACCTTAGGATGCAAGTGAGCGGGGCGAACCGCATCCGTCGCGCGGACAACCCCAAATACTGCAATCACCCCGAAGATGCGCTAGCTTGCTGGGTTAACTCAAGGCAAGCCATTGATAAAGATAAATCGGGCGCTATGCATCCGTCCGGCATAGGGAAGGCGAACATAGCTTGAATCAATCTTTAAATGACTAACTCCCCCGGCGCCCAAGATTTAATTTTACAAATTGCTTTACCCGTGCCGCTAAATCGTTTGTTCGATTATTTGCCGCCGCCGGACTGCGACCCGGCCCTGCTGCAACCCGGCGTCCGCCTGCTGGTCACCTTCGGCAAAACGCGCATGGCGGGCCTGCTGCTAGGGCTAAGCCAAGTCTCCGACTGCGAACCGGGCAAATTAAAACCGGCGCTCGCGCTACTGGACCAATCCCCGTTATTGAGCCCCGACGATCTTGATTTTTTACATTGGGTCAGCCGTTACTGCCATTACCCCTACGGCCAAGTATTGCTCGGCGCGCTGCCGGTGGCTTTGCGTCAAGGCAAACCCGCGGCGGCCAAACGCGAGCTCGAATATTTTCTAACCGAAGCCGGACGCGAAATGCAGCCGGAGCAAGTAAAACGCTCACCGGCGCAACAAGCGCTGTTGCGCCTGCTGCTGGAACACCCCTCGCCGCAGCCGGCGGCGAATTTAAGCGCCTACCCGGCCGCCGTTAAATCCCTGGTCAAAAAAGGCTGGCTGACATCCCGGCCGCAAGCCTTGCCGCGCGCGCCCGGCGACGCGCCCAGCCTGCCGGCCAACCCGGAGCAACAACAGGCCATTGACGATTTAATCGGCAAACTCGGCCGCTTCTCCGTCAACTTGCTGCACGGCGTCACCGGCAGCGGCAAGACCGAAGTTTACATGCAAGTCATCGCCCAAGCCCTGGCCCGCGGCCAGCAAGTGCTGGCCCTGCTGCCGGAAATCTCGCTAACCCCGCAATTGGAGCATCGATTCCGGCAACGCTTCCGGCACGTCATCGTCTGCTCTCATTCCGGCCTCAACGAAACCGAACGCCTAGCGGCCTGGCAAGCCATGCGCCAAGGCGAGGCCGACATCATGCTCGGCACTCGCTCCGCCCTGTTCACCCCGCTGCAACGGCCGGGCCTGATTATTCTGGACGAAGAACACGACGTCTCCTTCAAACAACAAGACGGCTTGCGCTACTCCGCCCGCGACATCGCCATCGCCCGCGCCAAACACCTAGCAACGCCAGTGGTGCTAGGCAGCGCCACCCCGTCGCTGGAAAGCCTGCACAACGCCCAGCGCCGGCGCTACCATCTGCTTTCCTTGCCGCAACGCGCCGGCAGCGCCGCCGCGCCCGGCGTGCATCTGCTGGACATACGCAACAAACCGCTGCACGCCGGCCTATCCGAACCCCTGCTCGCCGCCGTGCGCGCCACCCTGGCCGCCGGCCGCCAAACGCTGCTCTTTTTAAACCGCCGCGGCTACGCCCCGGTGCAAATCTGCCACGCCTGCGGCTGGGTGGCGCGCTGTCGGCATTGCGACGCCAATTTAATCATCCACGCCGGCGAACGCCGCCTGCGCTGCCACCATTGCGGCGCGGCGCAGGCCTTGACCGAAATCTGCCCGGCTTGTAAAACCGGCGCGCTGCAAGCCCTAGGCGTAGGCACGGAAAGAATCGAATGGCAGCTGCGCCAAATGTTCCCCGACAAAAACATCGTACGCCTGGACCGCGACACCACCCAGCAAAAAGGCGCGCTGCAAGACTTTTTACAGCAAATCGCCTCCGGCGCGGCGGATATCATCCTAGGCACGCAAATGCTGGCTAAAGGACACCACTTTCCGGGCGTCACGCTGGTCGCGCTGCTGGACGTCGACAGCGGCCTGTTCAGCATTGACTACCGCGCCAGCGAACGCCTGGCGCAATTGATCGTACAAGTGGCCGGCCGCGCCGGCCGCGCGGAAGACCCCGGCCAAGTCTTGCTGCAAACCCGCCATCCCGAACACCCCCTCTTGCAAACCCTGCTCAGCGGCGGATATTCCGCCTTCGCCGAAGCCGCCCTGCGCGAACGCGCCGCCGCCGGCCTGCCGCCGTTCAGCCGCCAAGCCCTGTTGCGCGCCAGCGCGCCGACCTTGGAAGCGGCGGAAGCATTTTTAAGCCGCCTGGCCGCAAGCCTGAAACCGCTAACCCCGCCGGAAGTCAACCTGTTCGGCCCGGTTCCGGCCCCAATGAGCAAACGCGCCGGCCGCTACCACAGCCAAATGCTGCTGCAAAGCCGCGCCCGCCGCCCATTGCACGCACTGCTGGACCAAATCGAAACCTTGCTGGACAAAATGAAAAAACCTAAAGGGCTGCGCTGGTCGCTGGATGTCGACCCGATTGATTTATATTGAGAGTTTTTGGCAACTCCAAGAATGATCGTCTTGCATACTTGTTTAGTCCGCATATAATGGTGCATATTGTTTTTACCTAAAACCGCTGAGCTTATTATGCATCCGAAAATGGTAAGTCTTTACAAGCAAGGCCAGGCGGCGGCAAAGAAACAAGCCGCCGAAGAGGTAGCGGAAGCCGGATGGGCCGCTAAACGCGCCGAGTTGCTTAAACGCGCGAAACATGGCGCGCTTGATATTGCATTGGTCGCCGAGGTCCGGTTTTTATAACTAACTTGCTGTTACATGATAAACATCAAACAAAAATGTTCTTGGTTATTCAAGCGCAGCCTGAAGAAAGCAGAATATAAGCGATTGACTTAATTATTAACAAAATATATAAAAAACCTAATTAATCTTGGATTCCTTAATAATCAAAATTTGTCCCGGCAAAAACTACTAGCCTAATAACATTAGCAGCCAAAAAATAATGGAGTGGAAATTATGAAACTCAAAGTAATAGTTCATGAAGCGGAAGAAGGCGGCTACTGGGCCGAAGTTCCGGCGATTTTAGGATGCGCCACTCAAGGTGACACCTATGAGGAACTGTTAAACAACTTACATGAAGCCATTGAAGCTTGCTTAACAACTGATTTAAAAGAAATCGAAATAACAGGTAAAGACAAGATATTGGAGCTTGCGGTTTGAAAACCATTTCAGGGAAAGCCTTTGCCGGGCTACTTGAGCGCCGAGGCTGGAAACTTTCCCGGATTAGCTAATCAAACCGCAACAACTCATACGGCAACTCCGGCTCCCGCCCTTCCAGCAGCGCGCTCAAAAAACTCCAAAACACGTCCGCCGACGGCGGGCAGCCCGGCAAAAAATAATCAATCTTCACAATCTCATGCAACGGCCGCACCTGATCCAACAACAACGGCAGCTCCACGTCGCTCGGAATCATGGCATTAGCCAAACCAACCCCGTCGCGGTAAACCTCCAAAAGACAATCCTCCAGCGGAATCGCGTTCCGCATCGACGGCAAGCCGCCGTTAATCGCGCACGCGCCCACCGCCACCAGGATTTTGCATTGCCTGCGAAACTCGCGCAACACATGCACGTTCTCCGAGTTGCACACCCCGCCCTCGATCAAACCAATGTCGCACACCCCGCAATGCTCAATATCGGTCAACGGCGACCGGTCGAACTCCACCGCCTCCGCCAGCGCCAACAACCGCTCATCCAAATCCAGAAACGACATATGGCAGCCGAAGCAGCCGGCCAATGAAGTCGTCGCCACTCTTACCTTAGGCTTCATGGCTAGCCTCCCCGGCATGCGGCGAGCCGTCTATGCGTTCCAAATCGTATAAACGCTGGCCGATAGGCCTGTGGAAAGCTTGCCCCTTAATCAAAATCGCGCCGGTGGGACAAATATGCGCCGCCGCATCGTCGGTTGAAATATCGCTGTCGCCCAAACGCCCGCTCGGCGAATTCACGATCAAATGCTTATGCGCCCCGCGCCCGCTGACGGCGAACACGTTTTTACCGTCAATGTCGCGGCTAGCGCGCACGCACAAAGAGCAGACAATGCACCGGTTATGCTCGATCAAAATGTCCGGATGCGAACTGTCCAGCGGGCGCGGCGGATAAAACAACGGAAAATGATCATCCTCCATGCGCAAATAATAAGCCACCGCTTGCAAGCGGCAATCACCCGATTTCTCGCACGACGGACAATTATGGTTGCCCTCCACGAACAGCATCTGCGTCAAGCGCCGCCGGTCGGCCTGCAACTCCCGGCTATTATTGATTACGGACTGTCCCTCCGCCGCCGGAAAAGTGCAAGCCGTGCACACACGGCCATTAACCCGCACCGAGCACAACTTACAGCTGCCGTGCGGCGCATAACCCGCGTGATGGCACAAATGCGGAATGTAAACGCCGGCGTTCTCGGCGGCTTGCATAATGGTTTGCCCCTCTTCAAACGGCACGTTCACGCCGTCGATGTTAATGCATTTAGTCATGCGCCTCCTCCTCGGTTTGCGCCAGATGCGCGGCCGGATCGTCGCGCCGCGCCATGCGGCGGGCAACCTCCAGCGCCGCGTCCAAATCAAAGCCCGGCTCGTAACTGATTTTCTTCAACCGGCTTTCGTACAATTCAGGGAAACGTTGCAAAGCATGCAATACCGGATTGGCGGCGGTTTGCCCCAGGCCGCAATGGCTATAGTTTTTCAGCAAATGCGCGATGCCGGTCAATTCCGCTACATCGCCGGCCGAACCGTGGCCGTTGATGATTTTGTCCAATTGGTTTTGCAGCAACCGCGAGCCGACTCGGCACGGCGTGCAAAAACCGCAGCTTTCATGCGCGAAAAAATGCGTAAAATTTTGCACGATGCCCAGCACGTCGCGGCCACGGTTAAACACCATCAACGAACCGCCGCTGGCCAAATCCTCGTATGAAAGCTTCCGCTGCAATTCGGAACTGTCGATCAAAGTCCCCGACGGGCCGCCGACCTGCACGCACAACACGTCCTCCGTACCGCAATCGCGCAGGATTTCCGCCATTTCCACCCCGAACGCATATTCATAAATGCCGGGCCGGGCGCAATCGCCGCTGATGCTTAAAATCTTCGTACCGCTGGAACGGCCCGCGCCGGCGGCGGCGAACCAAGCGCCGCCATACACGCCAATCGCGGCGGCGGCTAAAAACGTCTCCACGTTATTCACCACCGTCGGCCGCTGCAAATAACCGCGCGCCACCGGATACGGCGGCCGGTTGCGCGGCACGCCGGGCTTGCCCTCCAGCGACTCGATCAACGCCGACTCCTCGCCGCAAATATACGCCCCCGCGCCAAGGCGGATTTCAATGTCGAAATCAAAGCCGAATCCTGAGATATTCTCGCCCAGCAAGCCCAGCTCCCTGCGACTACGCAAGATTTGCCGCAACGGCTCAAGTAAAAACAGGTATTCGCCGCGCAAATATAAAAAACCCTGCCGCGCGCCGATAATGGCGGCGCACAGCGTCATGCCCTCAAACACCTGATCCGCGTAAAGGCGCAACAACACTCTATCCTTAAAGGTGCCGGGCTCGCCCTCGTCGGCGTTGCAAACCACCACCCGCTCCGGGCCGGCTTCCTCGGCGCACAAACGCCATTTCAAGGCGGTTTTAAAGCCAGCCCCGCCGCGTCCGCGCAAGCCGGAAACCTCCAATTCCTCCAGTACAGCCGCCGCGCCGCGCTCCCGCCAGGCTTGCAAAGCCTGTCCCGGCGCAATCGGATTTTGCAGCAATAAGCCGGGCTGGCGGATATAATCGTTAACCTCAAACAAGTAACCGGGCCAATCAAGCAGAGGAATCCGCTGTTTAACCAAACCGGCTATGCGCGCTATCTTGTCCTCGGTCAACGCCGGCAACGGCCAACCGTTGACCAGCGCCGCCGGGCCTTGTTCGCACAAACCGGTGCAAGAAGTAAAATCCAAACTGACTAAACCATCGCTTGAAACAACGCCCGGTTGAACTTGCAGCAAATCGGCCAACAGCCGGAACAAGGCCTGATTGCCCAACATGCGGTCGGTAATGGAATCGCTGAATACGATGCGGTAAACGCCTTGCGGACTGGACGACAAAAAACCGTAGAACTCAACCACGGCGCTGATTTCGCCGCGCGGCAGACCCAATTGAGCCGATAAAAACTCCACCGCGTCCGGCGGCACGTAACCGTAAGCTTGCTGCACGGCGCGCAGCATTTCCAACAAACGTTGCGGTTGGCCTTCCGCCGCAGCAACGGTTTTGGTTATAAAATCTTGCATCGTTACACCGCCATATAGGGTTAAGCCAAACTTGATGACAAACGCTTCCAACAAATCCAATTTCAAACCGATTCTTGCATTTCCGCTCAAGCCGCTGCAATACTGCCAAGGCGTCATCGAGCAACAATTGCAATTGACCGCGCAAGTCAGAGACCTGCTGCCGCCTGAAATCGCCGCCCAAGCGCTGCATTGCCTGATTTCCGGCCAGCGGCTGCTCATCTACGTCGATTCGGCTTGTTGGGCCTCGCGAATCCGGTTTTATCAACAATCTATTTTAGCTAATATTTACGCCCCCGCACAGCAAAACCTTACCACCCTTCAGGTAAAACTGCTGCTGAGCCCGCCGCCGCGCCTCAAGCCGCGCAAGCCTCGGCTGCCAGACCCCGGCGTACTAAGGCATTGGCCGGCGGACGGCGAGCCCGGCGACGAACTAGCGCGCGCCTTGGCGCGCTTGGGAAAAGTGCTGCGGCGGAAGTCAGAAAACAGGCTACCGTTATAAGCCGGGGCAAGCCTAAAATCACCGGCCACCCGAGTCCTCGGCAGGCTAGTAGCGATCAAGCCCCCTAGCATGAGTTTACGGCGTCTCGCGGATGGCCTGCCCCGCTTGCCAAGGCCGTATAGGCAGCCCACAACCTAATTTGAGCCTGGGATTCCCGCTTACGCGGGAATATTGAATCACTTTCTTAATAAACCGCTGATTTAATCAATTTTTCATGAAAAAGACACATGTAAGCCATTGATTCAATAAATAATAAAATATAAAGAAACCAATTAATCACAGATTCCTTAAAAGATTAAACAAAATCGCCTAATAAGCTTGCTCACCGGTAAACCCTTTAAAAATGGTCTGAAACACGATTTTAACGTCCAAGCCTAGGGACCAATGCCGGATATACTCCAAATCGTAATGAATGCGAGCCTCCATTTTATCCACCGTCTCGGTTTCACCGCGGCAACCGTTAACCTGCGCCAGACCGGTAATCCCCGGCTTCACCTTATGCCGCAGCATATAACCTTGAATCTGCTTGCGGTAAAACTCATTATGCGCCACCGCGTGCGGACGCGGCCCCACCACCGACATATCGCCGCGCAACACATTCAAAAATTGCGGCAACTCGTCCAACGAAGTACGCCGTAAAAACGCGCCCAACGGCGTCACCCGCCTGTCGTTCACCGTGGCTTGCCGAACGCTATCGCCGTTTTCGCAGACCGTCATGGAACGAAATTTCCAAACTTCAATTTGCTCGCCTTTAATGCCGTAACGCATCTGCCTAAAAATCACCGGACCCGGCGAAGTCAACTTAATCGCCGCCGCGATCACCAACATAGGCAGTGCGATCACCGGCAAAATCAGTGCGCATAAGGCTAAATCCTCCACCCGCTTGGTCAAGGCGTTCATCTGATTAAACGGCGTGTCGAATAGCGTCACCACCGGGATGCCTTGCACGTTGCTCACCTTGGATTGAATCAGATTAAACACAAAAAAATCCGGCGCTACATGCACCGACACCGTGCTGTCGGCCAACTCTTGCACAAATTGAATAATCCGCTGCTCCGCCCGCATCGGCAAGGTAATGTAAATGTGATCCACCTCGCCGCTCCGGGCCAAGGCCAACAAATCCTTAAAATTACCGGCCACCGCTTGCTCGCCTATCTGCAACCGCCCATCGCCCAACTGGGTCCGCTCGTCGTAAAAACCGACGAATCTATAGCCCAGCCACGGCATATCGTGCAAGGCCGTTTGTAAACGCAAACCCAAATGGTTAGCGCCCAATATGGCATAGGTCCGCGTGTTGAAACCGTGCAGGCGAAAATAACTCAAACAAGCACGCCGAATGCTGTGCAATAAAATAATCCACAACGGCGCCAGCGGTAGCCATAATTCCAAGGCCGGCGAAAAAAAACTCACCTCCGACTGGCTGAAATACACCGTACACACCAGCAATAACACAGTTCCGCCCCAGCAGAACAAAATGCGCACGGCTTCGTCGAACATCGGCGCGCCGCGCCAGACATGGTAAATTTCCTGATTCTCCGCGAACATGCTGAACACGATGATCGCCAGCAACGCCAGCAATGCATATTCCTGAGTGAAAGGCTCGGCGAAAATCACCACCGACAACCAAAGAGAGGAAAATATCAAGACATGGTCAACAGCTCGTTTCAACCCCTGCAATTGAGAATATAACGGCCTGATCAAGCCCTTGGAACGTGAGTGACTCATAAAACTGTATACCGCGCCCTACCGGCCCTGGAAAAAAAATCGACCTTGCGGCCACCCGGAAACTCCGTTCCGAACTCCTACTATCATCATCCTAGAATAAAACCATAGTCTTCGCAAACCGAACATGCAAATGTTTTTCACATGCCGTCCATTTTCAGAAATGCCCCGCTTGCGGCTATAATTCACTAATAAAACGCAACCCGATCACACAGCATGAACGACGCATCCTTTTTGTCCAACAAACCGATTCCGCCGCGCGAACGGCTCATCATGGCCCTGGACGCGCCCAGCCTAGCCGAAGCGCGGCAACTGGTGGAGGAACTGGACGACTCGGTGGGGTTCTACAAAGTCGGGATGGAGCTGTTTATGTGCGGCGACTACTTCGGCTTCATCGAATGGCTGCAACAACGCCAAAAAAAAGTGTTCGTCGATTTAAAATTCTTCGACATCCCCGCCACCGTCGGCCGCGCCATTAAGGCCTTGAGTCTAAGAGGCGTCGATTTCGCCACCATCCACGGCAACGACGCCATCATGGCCGCCGCCGCCGAGGCCAAGGGCGAGCTCAAGGTTCTGGCGGTCACCGCCCTCACCAGCCTGGACCAAGGCGACCTGCAAGACCTGGGCTTTCAATGCGACGTGCAATCCCTGGTGCTGTCCCGCGCCAAACGCGCGCTGGCCTTAGGCTGCGACGGCGTGGTGTCCTCCGGCCTGGAAGCGGCCCTCTTACGCGAACGACTCGACGCCAAATTGCTAGTCATCACCCCCGGCATCCGCCCGGTGGAAAACCGCGCGGCCGACGACCAAAAACGCGCCGCCAGCGTAGAACAAGCCTTATTAAACGGAGCGGATTATCTGGTCATCGGCCGCCCGATCCGCGACGCGGCCGACCGCAAGGCCGCCGCCGAACAGATTCAAGCGCAAATCCTGCAGGTTTTCAATCAACGCCGGCCCACAGCATGAAAGACGCAGAAAACATCTACCTAATCGGCCTGATGGGCGTTGGCAAAACCACCATAGGCAAACAACTAGCCAAAGCCTTGCATTGGCCTTTTTACGACAGCGACAAGGTCATAGAAGAAACCACCGGCGCCAACATCACCACCATCTTCAGCTATGAAGGCGAGGCAGGCTTTCGCGAGCGCGAAAAAATCGTGATTCACGAACTAACCCAAAAACGCGGCATCATTCTCGCCACCGGCGGCGGAGCGGTGCTTGCGCCGGAAAACCGGCAAGCGCTCAAGGAAAACGGCTTTGTCGTCTACCTGCATTGTTCACTGGACAAAATACTCCACCGCACCCGCCACGACACCCAACGCCCCTTGCTGCAAACCGCCAACCCGCGCCAACGCCTGCAAACCCTGCTCGCCGAACGCGGCCCTTTGTATCAGGATTGCGCCGACTTTAAAATCGACTCCGGCGCATCAACCGGCAGAAGCATCGTAAAAACCATATTACAACAATACAAAAAAGCGCAAACAACCCATGAAAATCTTGCAAGTTGAACTCGCTGGCGGCAGAAGCTACCCAATTTACATCGGTTCCGGCCTGTTGTCGCAACCCGAATTACTCAACCGCCACATCACGGCGCAACAAGTCTTGATCGTCAGCAACGAAACGGTCGCGCCCTTGTATTTGCCCCAATTGGCCTCCGCCCTCGGCGAGCGCCAAGTCGCCTCGGTTGTTCTCCCCGACGGCGAACAATACAAAAGCCTGCAATACCTAGACACCATCTTCGACGCCCTGCTGAGCCACAAATTCAGCCGCAACGCCACCCTAATCGCCCTCGGCGGCGGCGTTATCGGCGACATGACCGGCTTCGCCGCCGCCTGCTATCAACGCGGCGTCCGCTTCATACAAATCCCGACCACTCTATTGGCGCAAGTAGACTCCTCCGTAGGCGGCAAAACCGGCGTCAACCACCCCTTCGGCAAAAACATGATAGGCGCTTTCCATCAGCCGCAATGCGTCATCGCCGACACCGACACCCTTAACACGCTAGACGACCGCCAGCTTTCAGCCGGCCTGGCCGAAGTCATTAAATACGGCCTGATCCGCGACCTTGAGTTCCTGGAATGGCTGGAGCGCAACATGGCGCGCCTACTGCTGCGCGAACAGCAAGCCCTAATTCACGCCATAGAGCGTTCCTGCGCCAACAAAGCCGAAGTAGTGGCCGCGGACGAATTTGAAACAGGCGAACGCGCCATCCTGAACCTTGGCCACACCTTCGGCCACGCCATTGAAACCGGAACCGGCTACGACCAATACTTGCATGGCGAAGCCGTGGCCATCGGCATGGGCTTCGCCGCCGACCTATCCCGCCGCCTGGGCTGGATAAACGCCGGAGACGTCGAGCGCATCCTGGCCGTGATCCATGCCGCCAAACTGCCAACCGAACCGCCAACCGAACTGCCGCCGCAACGCTATGTTGAATTGATGTCCGTCGACAAGAAAAACCTTGATGGTAAAATTCGCGTCATTCTCCTGGAAGCCATCGGCAAGGCGCGATTGCCGTATAATGTTGAATCGGAGACCTTGTTGGCCACCTTAAACGAATATGCAGGATAAAAACACCGCCGCCAAAACCAAACGTCCGCCGCAGGTTCAACTCTCGGAGCGCGAATTGATAACTCAAGAACGCACCGAAAAAATTGAACTGCTGCTGCATCTGCTGACCCATACCGCCCATCCCTTGGTGCTGTGCGGACCTAAAAACATCGGCAAGACCACCTGCCTGCTATTTATAGACAAACACCTGCGCGGCTCGCGCACGCTAGCCCGCGTCAATTGCGAGCGCCTGAATTTCCTGGATTTGATCAAACGCATCGGCGCGGCCGTCACCGGCGCGCGTAGCGCCCCCAAATACAGCGTCGAGCAACTGACCGCTTATTGCCAACATAACGAACTGATTCTTTTATTGGACGATGCCGGCGAACTGCAAGCCGGCGTGGTGAACCAACTGATAAACCTATTACCGCAAGCTCCCGGCCTGAAACTGGTCATGGCCATGACGCATGATCAATTTCAACTCAAAAATCTCACCGATCCCGCCCTGGACGACTGCAAAATCGTAGAATTACCGCCGCTAAACCAAAAACAATGCGGCGAATACCTGCAAAGCCTGGCGCTGAAACCCAAAATCAATCTCAGCCTGAAAACCCTTAACGACGCCTTCGTCAACGACTTGTACGGCGAAAGCCACGGCCTGCCCGGCGTCATTTTTTACGAAGTCAGTAAATTCGCATCCACCCGCAAACGCAAGCAACTGCAAGGCAAACTCAAACTCGTCGGCGGCATCGCCGTCGCCGCCAGCCTACTGTTCGCCCTACTGCAGCAGCCGGTGCCGCAAGGCCCGGCCAAAACCATCCCCATCGCCAAAATTGACACCAACGCCAACGAAGGCGCGCGGCGGCAAATCGCCATCCCACTGCAGCAACTCAACAAACCCGCCGAAGCGCCGGCCGCCGCGCCCAGCTTAGCGACGCCCGCGCCACCGTCCGCCGCCCCAAGCGTAGACGCCAACGCGCGCGCTGTTCCCGCCAACGCCGCGCCGCCAGCCGCGGAGCCGCCGCACGCCGCCCCGCCCAAAATCGTCACCCCCGCCGACGCCCCAAGCTGGATCGCCGAGCAACCGCAAAACTACTACACCCTGCAAGTCATGGTACTGGGCGACAAAACCGCCGCGCAACGCTTTTTGCGAAAATACAATAACTTGCCGCAGCCTTTAACTTATTTTTCGGTCAGCAAAAACTTGCTAACCAAATTCGTAGTCATCTACGGCTCGTTTTCCTCGCTGGCCGACGCCCGCATTCAAAAAAGCCAAATGCCCAACGAATTCAAAAATGCCTTGGAACGACGCTTTAAATTTGTGCAAGACGAAATCCGCGCCTCCGAAGCCAACGCCGGCGAGCCGAACTAAAACCGGCTCTCCCGACACCACACCCTACAAACTCATGACGCACTTACAAAACGACCGATTCATCAAAGCCCTCTTAAAACAAGCCGTGGACCGCACCCCGGTGTGGATGATGCGCCAAGCCGGCCGCTACCTGCCAGAATACCGCCGCGTGCGCGCCCAAGCCGGCAGCTTTATGAACCTGTGCACCAACCCGGAACTGGCCTGCGAAGTCACCCTGCAACCGATAGACCGCTTCGGCTTCGACGCCGCCATCCTGTTCTCCGACATCCTGACCATACCCGACGCCATGGGTCTAGGCCTATCCTTCACCGAAGGTGAAGGCCCGCGCTTCGCGCACCCCATAACCAGCGCCGCCGACGTGGCCAACCTGCCGCGGCCGGACCCGAACCAAGAACTCGGCTACGTCATGCAAGCCGTGCGCCTGATCAAACGCGAACTGAACGGCCGCGCGCCCTTGATCGGCTTCTCCGGCAGCCCATGGACCCTGGCCACCTACATGGTGGAAGGCCAAAGCAGCAAAAACTTCCAAAAAGTCAAAAGCCTGATGTTTGAACAACCTCACACCGCGCATCAACTGCTAGCCAAATTGGCGCAAGCGGTAACCGACTACCTCAATGCGCAAATCGACGCCGGGGCCGACGCGGTGATGATCTTCGACACCTGGGGCGGCGCGCTCAGCCACGCCGACTACCTGGAATTCTCGCTCGCCTACGGCCGGCAAATCAGAAGCCAACTCAAAACAGAACGCAACGGCCAAACCATCCCCTGCATCTGGTTCACCAAGGGCGGCGGCCTATGGCTGGAAGCCATGGCCGACAGCGGCTTCGACGCCCTCGGCCTGGACTGGCAAACCGACGTCGCATCCGCCCGCGCCCGCGTCGGCGGCAAAGTCGCGCTGCAAGGCAACCTAGACCCTGTCAGCCTCTACGCCGGGCCGGACGTCATCCGCGGCAAGGTCGCCGCCATCCTAGAGGCCTACGGAAACGGCTCCGGCCACGTATTCAACCTGGGCCACGGCATCCTGCCCGACGTCAACCCGGACCACGTCGCCGCCATGGTCAACGCCGTGCAAGAACTCAGCCCCGCCTACCACACAACAGGCTAAGCCATGTGGTTGCAAAAACGGCTAACCCCTAGCGCCAAATCGCCCGGCCCGACGTCAACCCGAACCACGTCGCCGCCATGGTCAACGCCGCGCAAGAACTCGGCCCCGCTTACCATACAACAGGCTAAGCCATGTGGCTGCAAAAACGGCTAACCCTCAGCGCCAAACCGCGCGGCTTTCATCTAGTCACCGCCGAAATCCTCGGCCAACTGGACGAACTCAAGCAATTTAAGCTCGGCCTGGCGCACCTGCTCCTGCAACACACCTCCGCCTCGCTAACCCTCAACGAAAACGCCGACCCCGACGTACGCACGGACCTGGAAAACTACTTCCGCCGCCTAGCCCCGGAAAACCAACCCTACTTCAGACACACCGCCGAAGGCCCGGACGACATGCCGGCCCACATCAAATCCGCCCTCCTAGGCGTCAGCCTCACCCTGCCCATCACCAACGGCCGCCTAGCTCTAGGAACCTGGCAAGGCATCTACCACGGCGAACACCGCGACCAAGCCGGCCGCCGCAATTTGTTAGTTACCTTGCAGGGAGAATAATAATCTGTTGCCATCTTACCTGCAAGGCTCGATACCCGGCCTGCGGCTAACAGTCACCGGGACGGGGTTTCCAACCGCTAGAATTTGCGACATTGCCCAGCCGCAACCAAAACTTACCCATTGTGCGAAAAATTTTTTCCAATCATAAAATGAAAATCTTGGCTATGTTAAAATAATTATTCAATGTTTGGGTGAATTGACTATGAACAATCAAAACGAGATTAAAGAGTTAATTAGTATGTTTGGTGATGGTAGCGGCTTTGGTGACCCTGACGCTAGGCGGAATGCTGAATTAAAACTTCAAGTATTGCTCGCGAATCAGCAACAGAAGGAACAACAAAAAACCGCAACACGTCTTAACTGGTTAACTTTTTTTCTTGTCATTGTTGGGTTGCTTAATACTGCGGTACTTGCGTTTCAAGTTTGGGGAAGCAAGTAATGAATCATAGGGACAATCTAACTTTTTTTCTGCGTCAAGTTCGCAGTCGCTCGAATGAACATTCTCGTACTATGATCATACTCGCTAGAGAGAGCCTCGCTGGTCAAATGGTTGCTGTTCTCCGTCAAGAACTTGATTCAATGGTTCGGGTTATCTACTTGCTGGCACAGAACGAAGAACGACGAGCCACTCTAATTGAGGCTTCTGTTAATGGTGAAAAGTGGTCTCAGCAAAATTCACGCGCTTTCGTAACGGACAAAGAAATGGTTAATCTTTCACAAAATCTTCAAGGATGGACGCAATCTGTTTATAAATTCGGTTGCGCCTTCATTCATCTATCTAGCCTTCATGATTACAATGATCGAGACCCATTAGAACTACTACCAAACCTAGAGCGCGAAGATATTCTTAATCACTGTCGTCATTATCACGGCGGTCCATACGAAAGCGATGCAAATTTCTCAAATCTTATCCCTTACCTGCCTAAAGTCCTCGAAAAAATTGCAGGCAATCTTGAGTGCTATCTCGAAAATCTTGAGGAAGGGGCATCCGTAAAGGCGTCAGAGATATAGTTTTTCATCAGCTAGGTACAACTCGTTATGAGCACACATGAGACAAAACGCTACGATCTGTCTTATGTTTTTAATTCCTAGAACCCCAATTATCGAAAATAAATCGACCATTTAATGAAGACTGAATAAAATATTATTTAAACGACTAAGACCATATTAGGTTAGAGTTTTAAAGCAAAATTACCTGTGGCATATAAACTAAGCAGATCGTAAATCATGATGCTTTTTATTTCAAACCTGAATCCGTGTTACGAGTAGTTTAAGGGAGGTCATCCGAGTTTTCGGCTCGATT
>CAIYSZ010000005.1 GCA_903928965.1 uncultured Pseudomonadota bacterium | reverse complement strand
CGAAAAAAAAGGCTTGCTTGAAGGCGAAAGAAAAGGCTTGCTTGAAGGCGAAAGAAAAGGCTTGCTTGAAGGCGAAAGAAAAGGAAAATTGGAAGGAATGTTGGAAGGCGAAAAACTAGCCCTGCAAAAATTAATGATCCGTCGTTTTGGCGAGCTCCCGGCATCGATACAAGCGCGGATTTCAACCGCTCCGCTGGCCGAGATTGAAACCTGGTTTGACCGGGCCATGGAGGCGCGGGATTTATCGGATATTTTCGATACGCTTAAATAGATTGATTTTACAGTTTTCGCCAACCATGTTGGTCAAGTCAAGTCAAGTCGTGTGGAGGATACATGTTCGGCTATAGCGCAAAGCACCCGGTATTCCCGATGGAATTTCCAGCAGCCTGGGCGGTGGAATGGGGCGAGGATGTGTACGGTTTGTTCAATGTGTTTGAGGTCAAGTGCGTACAGCAGAAAATGCGCGGGATATATCCGGGCTGGTTCGACATGGGGTCGCCTGAGGATGAGCCGGAGCGAGTTAACGATGAGACTTTGCATCGGTTGACGTTGAGGCAGGGCTTTTGGCTGGCGGATACGGCTTGCACGCAAGCGTTATGGTTGGCGGTGATGGGGGGATAATCCTAACGAGTTTTAAGGATAGCTTCGAAAATACAGTGGAGAATGTCAGTTGGGATGATGTGCAGGTGTTTTTCAAATTGTTGTTGATTGATGTTTCTTATTGCGCGCTTTCGTATCTACTGCTAGAGTTAGCGGCGGAGCGCTAGGGAATTTTCTTTAGTGTTTCTCGTGTCTCAAAATAATAATCATCCCGCTGGGCCGGAGGCATTGATACTCCGGTTTAAGTTGGGAGAGAAACTTAAACAGAGGAGTGGCAATGGACATTTTATTAGGTATATTGGTCGCGTCAGCGGCCGGTTTGATGGGCTTTTTATGGTTTAAAGGCGCGTTTATTCCGCTTGGAAAGCCTACCCGCACCGTTAACGACACGTTGAATCCGGCGCATTCGTATTATATTGAAGAAGAGCCGGGGAAACAGTTGTTTTCTTGTTCGTTCATTGAATTTGACGACCGGGGAGATTTTTTACTGGCTGAGCAGTTGCGGCATGCTCAGGACACGGTGAAAACCTTGGCCAAGTCGGAGCAACCGTTGGTGTTGATTTATTTCGCGCACGGTTGGCGCAATAGCAGTCAGTCGGGTAATGTGCCGGGGTTTTTCGGGTTCTTAAGACAAGTGGCGAATACCGAATTGGCGAAGCAGCAAAATTGGCGGGTGCATGGGGTGTATTTGGGCTGGCGCGGCGCGATATTCAAGCCGGTGTATCCAGATGCGGCCAGCTTTAACACCCCCTATGACCAAAACTTGATTGATCGTTTAAATTGCAGCAGTCCGTGCCCGGGCATCACCCAGAAGTTGGAAACGGCTTTGTATTGGACCGATAAAAGATTGCCGGAATATTATATTAGTGGCACCAGTTTGAGCTTGGCGGTGCATTCCTTGGCGCAAACCGCTAAACGTCATAATGAGCATGGCAAAAACAAAGTGTTCTTGATCGGCCATTCTTTCGGAGGTTTGCTGACCGAACGTACCTTTATGAATTCGACCTTGGCGGAGTTGGAGAACCAATTGGCGAAATTGGAAACCCTAAAGCCTGGTGAAACCGTGCAATTTAATCCGTTGTCGTTTGATACGGTATTGTTGTTGAATTCGGCTTCGCCTTCGATTTACGCCAAGCAATTTCAAGATTATTTGATCGCGTACGGCCATGCCATGGTTAATGTCTTGGGCAACGCGGCCAACCGGCCGGTATTTATTTCCTTGACTTCCAAGGGTGATACAGCAACAGGCGTGGCGCATCCGGCGGCTAATTTCTTGACCTCGTTTTCAACCACCTTGCGGAGAAAATACGATGGCAACCGGGATTCCATTCTGGTGAACCGCGATTTAACCCGGTTAAATGATGGCCAGATAGAGGTGCCGCAAAGCGTTTATTATGACAAGACGCCGGGGCATAATCCGTTGTTGGTGAACCGGTGGATAGAGCCGGTGAAGCAAGCCAAGATCCCAGAAGCGGAAATCAGAGCTAATTTGCAGACATACTCGCCGTTTGAGCAAAACGTGCGCTCGAATATGCTGGCAAAGGATGAGAACTATTTTTTCACTAGCAATGCGGCCGGTAGCAATAATGATGTTTGGGTGGTGCGTTTTCCCGGCGACAAGTTGTCTGAGGAAAACAAGGCATGGTCGGTGTGGAAAAACTTTTTGCCGTTCTGCTGGTTTGAAAAGCATTCGGCGTATTGGATCATCCGTTGCCCGGCGGAAATTATCAAAGATCATAACGATATTTGGAATCAGCGGGCCATGGAAACTTACGCCGCGTTCTTTGCGTTGGTGGAGCCAGGGGAAGATCCAGATGTTGGGGATTAAGTTTGCCCGATATTTTTTCCATTGGTTTGCCGTTAGGGTGTTCAGGAGGAATAGCGTTTGGCCATGGCGCTCAATGGCAGCGGTTTAATTTTACTGGCGTGGCCGGCGCTGCCGAAGGCTAGATAGCGTTCTTGACACAGGGCTTGCATGGCGTCGCGGGCGGCGAGGGTGATTTTGCGGGCGTCCAGGTTGGCGGCGTTTTCCGGCTGCGCGACAAAGCGGCGGATGGCGCCGGTGGAGGCCATGCGCAAGTCAGTGTCTATATTGATTTTGCGCACTCCGTATTTGATGCCTTCAATAATTTCCTTGACCGGCACGCCATAGGTTTGCGGTATCTGGCCGCCGTATTGGTTGATGATTTCCAGCCATTCTTGCGGCACGGAACTAGAGCCGTGCATCACGAAATGGGTGTTGGGCAGGCGTTGGTGCAGGGTTTGCAATCGGCTGATGACCAACACTTCGCCGGTCGGCGGCTGGCTGAATTTGTAAGCGCCGTGGCTGGTGCCTATGGCTACCGCTAGAGCGTCGATACGGGTGTCCGCGACAAAGGCCGCCGCTTCGTCCGGGTCGGTGAGCAGTTTGCCATGGTCGGCGGCGGCGCTGGTCTCCAGCGAACCGAGGCAGCCGATCTCGCCTTCTACCGACACGCCGCAGGCGTGGGCCATGTCCACGACTTGTCGGGTGACGCGTACGTTGTATTCGTAGCTGGCCGGGGTTTTCATGTCTTCCAGCAGCGAGCCGTCCATCATTACCGAGGTAAAGCTGTTTTGGATGGCTTGGGCGCACACGCTCGGCGCGGGAGCATGGTCGCGGTGCATGACCAGCGGGATGTGCGGATATTGCTCCACGGCGGCTTGAATCAAATGGCGCAGAAAGATTTCGCCGGCGTACTGGTTGGCCCCGGCCGAGCCTTGCAGGATGACCGGGCTGTCGCAGGCGTCGGCGGCGCGCATGATGGCTTGCACCTGCTCCATGTTGCTGACGTTGAAGGCGGGAACGCCGAAGTGGTGTTCAGCGGCGTAATCCAGCAGTTGTTTTAACGAGATCAGGGCCATGGGCTAGGGTGTCATGAGATGGATAGGCGTAATTGCAAAATGCGCTCGATTTCGGCGTCGGTTAGCACGATGGGGTTGGTTTGCATGCTGCTGCCGCGACTGTTGGCGACGATTTTAGCGAAGTCAGCCGCGTCAATGCCATAGGCGCTTAGGCCCGGCAGTTTGAGTTCCCGGCTCCAGTCGGCCAGTAGTTGAATCAATGCCGACCGCGCATCGGCGTCGCTTAAACCGTCTTGGCTGCTAAGCAGGCGGCCAACCTGGGCGTATTTGGGCAAGGCAGGGCTCTCCGGCGCGCGCGCTTCCAGGGCGGCTATGTTGACGGCGGTGGCGGCGGATACCAACGTGCCGCAGACCACGCCGTGCGGTATGGGATAAAAAGCGCCCAGCGGCGAGGCCAGGCCATGCACGGAGCCAAGGCCGACTTGGGCCAGGGTGATGCCGGACAGCAGCGAGGCGTAGGCCATGGCGCAGCGGCCGGCGCTGGCGGCTTCGCCTTCACCGGCGTAGGCGGCGAAAAAACCTTGCTTGACCGCTTGCATGCCGCTCCAGGCCAGGGCGTCGATGAAGGGGTTGGCTTTGAGCGAGACGTAGGATTCCAGCAATTGAGTAAACGCGTCCATGCCGTCAGCGGCGATCAGTTCCGGCGGGCAAGTGTCGAGTAGATCGGGGTCGATGACGGCGTATTCCGGAATCAGGCATTCGTCACGAAAGGATTTTTTAAAGCCCTCCGGGCCTTGTTCGCTGAACACGGCGTTTTTGGTGGCTTCGCTGCCGGTGCCGGCGGTGGTGGGAGCGGCGATGAAGGGCAGGCTGGGGCCGTGGTAGGGTAGGTTTTTGCCGACGCCTTCCAAATAGTCCATCACCGAAGCGCCGGTAGGCAGCAGGCCGGCGATGGCTTTGGCGGCGTCCAGCACGCTGCCGCCGCCTATGGCGACTACGACTTTGATGTTTTTGGGTTTGAATTCGGCGACCGCGCCGTCCACCAATTGCGGCGAGGGTTCACCTGAGACGGTTAAGCTGTGCCAGCTTACGCCCTTGGCTTCCAGGGCTTGGGTTAGGGCGTTCCAGCGCGGAGTGGCGCGGAAGGATTGTTGGCCGGTAATCAGTAAGGCGGCGTCGCCGTAGCCGGCGGCTATGCTTGGGATTTCGTTGATACGGCCTTTGCCGTAAAGGATGCGCGGCAGGCGCGAGATGGAGAATGCCGGAAAGTTCATGCCTTAGGTCTCGGTTAGGATTTGCGGATACAAACCGGAGTAGGTGACGCCGGTGCGCGGTTCGGCCATCCAATCGGCGACCGTTTCGCGCCATGTCAAGTAGTGCGGGGTTTGTTTGTGCGCGGCGGCAGCTTCCGGGGTGGCATAGGCTTCATAAAAGGCAAAGCTGCTTGGGTCTTCCGGTGATTGCAGGATGTCGAAGCGCAGATTTTCCGGTTCTTGTATCGAGGCTTCGTGGTTAATGCGCGAGGCGGCGATAAAGGGTTCCAGGTATTCCGGTTTGACGCGGACATAAATTATAGCGACATGCATGGCGGTTTGGCTTGTTATTATAATGAGCCCCATATGATACCCGGATTGGCGGGTTCGGCGCTAGCCCATGGTGTTCCGGCCCCATGTCGAATTTGCCGGCTTGCAAGCGATTAAATATCAGAGCCAACGCATTAAAAAAGCCGGCGTAAAGCCGGCTTTTTATTTACTTTAAAAGGTAAACAGCCGCATTACAAGGCGTTACGGTAATACTCCACCGCCGCGCCGACGCCGCTGCCGGGTTTAATGTCGATGCCGCTATCCAGCAAGGCCATTTCCACGCCGGCCAACGCGCCAAGCAAGGAGACTTCGTTCAGGTCGCCGAGATGTCCGATGCGGAACACTTTGCCGGCCACTTCGCTCAATCCCGCGCCCAGGGATAGGTTGTACTTATGAAACGCGGTGCCGATGACCTGACGCGCGTCTTTGTCGGCCGGCACCACGATGGCGGTGACGGTATCGGAGTGGAAGCCGTCTTGAGCGCAGGTTTTCAAGCCCCAGACGGCCACGGCGCGGCGCACGCCTTCGGCCAAGCGGTGGTGGCGGGCGTGGATGTTGTCCAGACCTTCTTCCAGCAACAAATCGATGGCCTTGCGCAAGCCGTGCAGCATCGGCGTGGATGGGGTGTAAGGGGTGTAACCGTCTTTGTTGGTGTTGATTTGGTCTTTCAATGAGAAAAACGCGCGCGGGTAAGTGGTCGTTTCGGCAATCGCCAGGGCTTTTTGGCTGAACGCCAGAATCGCCGCGCCGGCCGGCAGCATAAAGCCTTTTTGCGAACCGCTGACGGCCGCGTCCACGCCCCAGTCGTCAAAGCGGAATTCAATGCTGGCGATGGAGCTGACGCCGTCCACGTAGAGTTGGGCCGGGTGCTTGGCCGCGTCCAGCGCTTTGCGCACGCCGCCGATATCGCTGGTCACGCCGGTGGAGGTTTCGTTGTGGGTGGCCAGCACGGCTTTGATTTCATGCGCCGCGTCTTGTTTTAAACGGGCTTCCAAATGGTCGAGCGGAATGCCTTTGCCCCATTCGATTTCATGCAATTCCACGTCAAAACCCAGTTTACGCGCCATATCCGCCCACAGATGGCCGAATTGGCCAAAGCGGTAGATCAATACCTTGTCGCCGGGATTCAATAAATTGGTCAACGCCACTTCCCAGCCGGCGGTGCCGGTGGCCGGAAAAACGAAGGTTTGGCCGGTTTCGGTGCGGAAGATTTTTTTCAGGTCTTCCAGGATCGGCTTTAATAAATCCGGGAAGATGGGCGAACGGTGATCTTCCATGGGTACATGCATGGCGCTGAGCACCGCATGCGGGCTATTCGTGGGGCCAGGTACGAAAAGATGATTACGGCCAGCCATAGTGGGTTCTCCTTTATTGAAATATGGGTGATAAGCGTGAGCCATCGGCGCGACGGCGGGATGCCAAGAAATTCAGAATTTATCAACGCAAGGCGTTAAATCCACAAATCTTGGCATAATTGCAGCGTTTCGGCAAGCGCGGCCCCGGTTTTTTTCGGATTTCGCCGATTTTTCCAGGGTTTTGTGATTGACTTTATTTGCGCTAAAAGTAAAATGTCCGATTGTTTTGTCTTCGCCTATTCGGCGGTTTTTTTTACCCTAGCCATTAATCAGGAAGTCATCATGAGCCATACGCTATATGTCGCCAAACAACCGCGCGTGCAACGCTGCGAATTGGCGGTGCCGGGGACTAATCCGCAAATGTTTGAAAAAGCGCTAACCAGCGGCGTGGATTATGTTTTTCTCGATTTAGAAGACGCGGTAGCTCCAGACGACAAATTGACCGCGCGCAAAAACGTCATCGAAGCCATCAATGATCTGGATTGGGCCGGCCACGGCGTGACCTTGTCGGTGCGCATCAATGGCTTGGACACGCAATACATGGTGCGCGACGTGGTTGACTTGGTGGAACAGGCCGGGGCTAAAATCGACACCTTGCTTATACCTAAGGTCGGCGTTTATTCAGACGTCTACATGCTGGAAGCCATGCTGAATCAATTGGAGATGCAACAAGGCCTGAGCCGCAAAATCGGCATTGAATGCCTGATCGAAACCGCGCTGGGCATGGCCAACGTCGAGGACATCGCTAAACAGGGCGCGCTTGGCGGCCGGGTGGAGGCCTTGCATTTCGGCGTGGCCGATTACGCCGCCAGCAACCGCGCCCGCACCGTCAACATCGGCGGCTTAAACCCGGATTACCCCGGCGACCAATGGCACTTTGCGCTCAGCCGCATGATTGTGGCTTGCCGCGCCTACGGCTTACGCCCGATTGACGGCCCATTCGGCGACATCAAAGACCCGGACGGCTATACGGCGGCGGCGCGGCGCGGCGCGGCATTGGGTTGCGAGGGCAAGTGGGCGATACATCCGACTCAAATAGCCTTGGCCAACGACGTGTTCACCCCGCCGCCGGCAGAAGTGGACAAGGCGCTACGCATCCTTGAAGCCTTGCGCGAGGCGGCGGCGCAAGGCAAGGGCGCGGCGGCGCTGGACGGGCGTTTGATCGACGCCGCCTCGGAGCGCATGGCGAACAATATAGTCAACGTGGCGCAAGCAATTGCGGCCAAGCAAAAATAATGTAAAAAACTAGCTTAAGAGAGCATTATGGATATTCATGAGTATCAGGCCAAGCAATTGCTGGCGGAATATGGCGTCCGCATCGCCGAGGGAGGCTTGGCCTACAGCCCGGAAGACGCCGTGCAGCGCGCGCGCGAGATTGGCGGCGACGTGTGGGTGGTGAAGGCGCAAATTCATTCCGGCGCGCGCGGCAAGGCCGGCGGCATTAGAGTATGTAAAACCCATGAAGAAGTGTGGGCCGCGGCTGAAAAACTGTTGGGCAAACGCCTGGTAACGCCTCAAACCGGCCCGGCCGGCAAGGTATGCTTGCGCCTTTACGTGGAAGCCGGCGCGCATATTGCCAAGGAATTGTATTTCAGCTTGCTGATCGATCGCTCGCATGAGCGTATCGTCATGGTCGGCTCCGCCGAGGGCGGTATGGAAATCGAGGAATTGGCGGAAACCCGGCCGCAGGCAATTAAAAAAATCCATATCGAGCCGGCGGTAGGCCTGCAAGACTTTCAGGCGCGCGAAATGGCGTTCGCCCTGGGGTTGGATGCCACCCAGGCCTTGCATGCGGTGAAAATAATTCAAGGCAGTTACCGCGCCATGCGCGATCTGGACGCCAATATGCTGGAGATCAACCCGTTGATCATCAACAACCACGGCGAACTCTTGGCGCTGGACGCCAAAATGTCGTTTGACGATAACGCCTTGTTTCGCCGACAAAGGATTTCCGAATTGCGCGACAAAACCCAGGAAGACCCGCGCGAAATGGCCGCCGCCGACCGCGGCTTGAGCTATGTCGGTCTAGACGGTGATATCGGCTGCATGATTAACGGCGCCGGCCTGGCCATGGCCACCATGGACATGATTAAACTGGCCGGCGGCGAACCGGCCAATTTTCTGGACGTCGGCGGCGGGGCTTCCGCCGAACGCACCGAAAAAGCCTTCCGCATGGTGTTGGCCGACGCCAACGTTAAAGCCATGCTGGTGAATATTTTCGCCGGCATCAACCGTTGCGACTGGATAGCGGAAGGCGTGGTGCAGGCGGTAAAAAACATAGACATGAAAGTGCCCTTGATCGTGCGTTTGTCCGGCACCAATGTGGAACAAGGGCGCAAAATCATTGCCGATAGCGGCTTGCCGATTATCATGGCGGAAACCCTGGCGGAAGCGGCGGAAAAAGCGGTGCAAGCCCGCAACGCCGTGGTCGCGGCCCAGCAAGCTTAAGGAATTACGGACATGGCGATTTTCATAGACCAAAACACCAAAATCATTGTGCAGGGCTTCACCGGCAAAATCGGCTCCTTTCACGCGCAAGACATGATTAACTATGGCTCCAATGTGGTAGGCGGCATTACGCCGGGCAAGGGCGGGCAAACCCATTTGGGCCGCCCGGTGTTCAACACCGTGCGCGAGGCGGTGGAGCAAGCCGGCGCCGAGGCCAGCATCATTTTCGTGCCGCCCGCGTACGCGGCCGACTCCATCATGGAAGCCGCCGACGCCGGCATTAAATACTGCGTGGCGATTACCGACGGTATTCCTACCCAAGACATGATGAAGGTGAAAATCTACCTCAGCCGTTTTCCCAAGGAAAATCGCATGGTATTGACCGGCCCCAATTGCGCCGGCACCATCAGCCCCGGCAAATCCATGCTTGGCATTATGCCCGGCCATATTTACATTCCCGGCCACGTCGGCATTGTCGGCCGCTCAGGCACCCTGGGCTATGAAGCCGCCGACCAAATGAAGGCCTTAGGCATAGGCGTATCCACCTCGGTCGGCATCGGCGGCGACCCGATCAACGGCAGCTCGCACCGCGATATTCTGGAGCGCTTTGAAGCCGACCCTGAAACCAAGGCGGTGGTGATGATCGGCGAGATCGGCGGCCCGCAAGAAGTCGAGGCAGGCGAATTCTTCAAGGAGAACATGAGCAAACCGCTGGTGGCCTATATCGCCGGCTTGACCGCGCCCAAAGGCCGCCGCATGGGGCATGCCGGGGCGATTATCTCCTCCACCGGCGAATCGGCGGCGGAGAAAGTCGAGCGATTACTAGAGCTAGGCGTCACCATCGCACCCACCCCGGCGGCGATGGGCGAGACCGTGGCTAGGGTGTTGGCGGGTTTGTAAGCGCAATCCCCGGCTAAACCATAACACCGAACCCGCGTGCGCCTTTAGGCGGCGCGGGTTTTTTGCGCCGCCGCCGTGGTATTTGGAAGTCAACCCATAGGATGCCGGTGAGCGCGGCGAACCGCATCTGTCGCGTTAACAGCTCCTGTAAGCTTTGTTTAACCGCTCTATTTCGTATTCCGCACAGCTGATTTAACGCCGGTTCCCGCGCCGGCGGGCGGGATGCTTTTTCTTGGCTTGGCCAAAAAACCGCGTAGGCGCGATTTCGTATGCCGAACACAGCTAATTGAACACGGGTTCCCGCACTGTCGCGAGTTTTTCTTGAATTAAACTAGGTTATTTGATGATGATTAGTGCGTGATTTAGCGCAATGATGGCGCTAAGACCTATGATTGTCGAATAAGTGATACATAATTCAGTGCGTTTGGCCTAGGTTGCGGGTGTTTTCGGCTGGAGATGATCCGGCTTGTCCGCTTATCGCCGCTAATCTTATAAAATATAATAGAGACAATAAGTTGCAATTCAAGGCGGCAGGATATGCCGCATGGGATTAGCGTAAATAAACGGCTAATTCGAGTGCCATGCGCGGTTTTTTTGCCGCCAAGGACGTTTTTTTCTGAATGGCTAGAAAACTGGTACGCTGTGTGCTTAACTTAATATAAATCAATTATTGGTTAAACATCATGAAACTTCAACAACACGGCTCCGGGCCGGATTCCAGCGCGCTACGCTCTCTCGGCGACCGTTTGCGGGCCATTTTACAGTGTTTCCGCTACCATGGCGGCGGTTGGTTTATTCCGGCCACCGGTCGCGCCGACAAGCTGCCGGCGCTCGGCCAGTTATTGTTGATTTGGCTATTGCTGTTATTGGTATTTTTTTTGCGCCGTTAGGGCGCGTTTTGGGAGCTTAAGACGTTTGGCTACTTTTCGCGTAGGCCGTTCGGAGAGCTTATTGAAATTCATGCACCTAGCCCACGCCATGGCTTTGACCGCGTGTTGGCTTACCGGCGCGCCGGGGGCGGCGGCCGGCTTGAGTCTGGGGCTAGTTATTAGCTGGCGCTGGCAATGGCTGCGCTGGCGCACGTTTTCCGCCGCCTTGCGCCATGAGGACGCGGCATGGTTTTTAACCGCGCCGGGATACCCGGAAACCGAGGTGACGCCGCTCGGTTCCAGCGTGCTGACACAATATTGCCTAGTGTTGCATTTCGCTGGCCGCCCCGCGCCGCCGGCATTATTCATCTCGCGCGATAGCCTGCCGGCGGACGATTACCGCCGGTTGACGGTGTTGTTGAAGACCGGCAAATTCTTACGCTTTTAGCGGCTAGGAAATGACATGGGTATCAAGCAGAATCATTATTTTGAATTTTGTGGTCTAAGTCTTTGAAGTGTTGTGCGCGATGTTTTTTTCCGGCGGCAGGTGAACAAATATTACAGGACAAGGCTAACTGGGTCGCGGCAAGCCTAAGGCCTGCATGGCCGCGGCGGCGGCAGTGCCGTCGGTGGACGTTTGGCCCAGATTTTTGACTGCTTGGCTACCTTGCAACAGGGATTCACGTTGTTGCAGCGCTAGTTGCTGTTGCTCCCGTTGCCGGCGAATCCAGTTCAAACGCCGGCCGCTGACGATCAGCGCCGGGTCGATGCCGAGCTGGTCGCTGTAAACGTTCGCCCATTCGTCGGCGTCGAATTTGTCCAAAACGTCCGGCTTGGCGGCGGCGATTTGCCCCAGGCTGGACACAAAGCGGTCTATGCTGTTGACGCTGATGGCCTTTTGCGCTTGCGCCAACAGTGACACATACTCTACTTGCAACGGTTGACCGTGAAGCGCGGCGGGCGGCGGCGGTAACAGATTCGCCGCCACCAGGCGGCCGAATACGTTTTCGATTAACGGGTCCAATAGCTCATTATTCAAACGTTCCACCACCGGGCCCAGCATCAGCATTTTTTCCTCATGCCGCTCGGCTACTTCTGTCGCTGTCATGCGTTGCTCCTGTTCGCTGAGCATCATGAACAAATCGCTGTAAAACGCGGCGTTGATGCGGCCGCGTACGTCTTGAATGTCGAGCAGCAAGGTTTCCAGGTTCAGGTTGACCTCGAACGCGCTTTTGATCCCCCCGCCGGTTGCGTCGTAGTAACTCACTCCGCCGGGAAAAATCTCCAGCTCCCGGTTTTTCATACTGCTGGGAATTTGCAGCGGCGGATTGGCTTGATAATCTATGGCTTGCGATTTGCGGAATTGCTGCGCCTGCAATTGTTTGATGTCGCCCAAGGCTTCCATGCCGGGGCTATTGCCGTAAACGTCGCCGCCCTGGGTGGCCCAGCGCGGGGCCAGAATCGGAAAATGCCGGTAGCCGGACTCGCGCAGCAAGCGTCCGTTGCCGGCGCTTTCCCAATAGCAAGAGCGCCAAGCCATATTGTTGGCGTCCAGTTTGGCCGGGTCGCGGTCTTGACGCGGCTCTACGCAATGGCGTAAAGCAAACCATTGCTCCAGATTGCCGTTGCGGTAAGCCGCTTGCACCGCCGGCGAACAATGGTCCAGGCCGAATTCGGCCACGATGGCGGCGGCGGTTTTCTCGAACTCCCGGTATAGGCAATTGACGTTGCCTTTCCAATCGGCGGCGATGGCGTATTCGCCTATGGTGAAGGCATGCAAATGAATTACGTTTTGATAGTCGTCGTTGACCAAGGCGGCGGCGCTGCCGAAGGCTCCCAATTCCTCGTATAGTCCGTGCAGCACCCGGTAGGCGTTGCTTTGCGCCAACACGGTTTCAATTTGTCCGGTCACTTGCGTCAGCCATAGTTTGACCTCGGCTTGATTGTTCAGCTCCGGCGCGCTCAAGGTCAATTTAAACCAAGGCCGCGACGGGCTGGTCATGCCGGACATCATGCCGGCCGCCAACACGCGCAAGGCGCGGGTGGCGGTGCTGTCGTAAATCGCTTGGTGGCGTTTCCAGCCTTTATTGCGGTCACTTAAAAAATAGCGGCCGGCGCGCGGCGACAAATAGCGGCTGATTTCCTCCCAATGGCTAATCCAGCTGGAACGTTCATTGCGCAAGCTTTGCCAGCGCTGATTCAATTCATCGACCAAACCCGGCATGGCTTATTGCCCCAACAGGGTTTTCTTGCCCAGGTCGCCGTTTTGAATCGCCGGGCCTTGGCCGCCGGTTAAAAAAGTATTGTCTATCCCGGCGGCCATGCTGGCCGCCGTATCGGCGCGAGTCTTAGCCGGACTTGGGGTTTGCGCGATTTGCGGCGGCGGTGGCGGCGGCGGCGGCGCGGATGGAGCGGCTCCAAAGCACATGCGGTTATCCTCTAGGTGATTAAACTTGGGCCTAACATTAATGCCGGCGCATGGAATTATCCGCACGGTTCGGCGGTCAAGCAGGTTTTGCCGGCCACCCCTAAAAAAACACTGTTTAGAGCCGCGCAGTCGGGTAAGTTCCGTCTAATTGTTTACTAAAAGTGAATAAATAATATAATAAACTTTTGATTGTAATTTAAAAAAATTACTATATTATATTATCCAAGAGTTAAAACTTTTAAGAGGGTATGTTAAATGAAAAAGTCTAGTAATTTTTACCGTGATGTCTGCACTGGTTTGTTTTTTGTGACCGGCGTTTTTGGGTTTATGTCCGGCGAGTTTATCGTGTCCACCGTGTTATTCGGCATGGCCTCGCTGTCCAGCAACATAGATTTTGATAAACATATGTCAGCCTAGATTTTTGATTGTTGTGTTGTAACTTGCTGTTGTAAATTGTTGTTGTAAATTGTTGTTTGTTCTTCTTACTTCCTGCCCCGGCCTAGATATGTCCGGGGTTTTTTTTGTCTTTAATCTGGTGCGCTCTAATTAAAAGCATTCTTAACTTTTTAATGCGACTATTGGTCTGGTTAGGCCATAAACTTAGTTGCGCGTTAGTCTGCCGGGGCGTGGATATTAAGATCTGATGCGGAAATCCCGCTGGTACTGCTGGCGATGAGTCATTATGCGCCTCCAATGCAAAAGCCATGGGGGACAAGTTGTTTGATGTCTAAGGCATGCCCGACGGTACTTTGGCGGTGTTGCGCTCGCCAAGGCCGGCATGAAAGAAACCGCCTTGTGTATCTCACGGCTTAGTCTTGCTTAAGGAAATGAAAGTTCCCGTCGATTGTTTACTGTTAACAAATAAATCATATAACAAATTTTTCATTGTAAATTAAAAAAAATTCTATATAGTATTCCCTAAGCGATAAATATATAGACGATTTATCGAATGGTTTTTGGTTTTTGTGTTGTACCTCTCGTTGTTGTTAAAGCAGTTTTCCTGCTTGCTTTCGCCCTCGATTTGAAAAAATCGAGGGTTTTTTTTGCTTGTCATTCAAGCAAAATTATTTATGCCGGATAATAGACATACTATTTACATGGAAATTGCCAGAGTAGAATGTTAGCCGCGCGAGGCCTGATTAAACTGTACGCTCGCGTCAACCGGCTTCGATTCGCGGCCAGGCCGAAAGCACCGCCTTGACTAGCGTTGCCAAAGGGATGGCGAAGAATACGCCCCAAAATCCCCAGAAGCCGCCGAAAAATAGGGTAGCGATGATGATGGCCACCGGGTGCAAGTTAACCGCCTCCGAGAATAGCAATGGCACCAGCACCACGCCGTCCAGGGCTTGAATGATGCAATAGGCCAGCAAAACGTAATTGAATTGGCCGCTGTCGCCGGTTCCCCATTGCAAATAGGCCACCGCCAGCACTGGGATGGTTACCAAGGTGGCGCCGACATAAGGGATGAGCACCGATATACCCATGAGCACCGCCAGTAACATGGCATAGTTTAGGTCCAAGAGATAAAAGCAGCTGTAACTGGCGGCCCATAGGATGAAAATTTCTAAAAACTTGCCGCGCACATAGTTGGCGATTTGTTTGTCCACCTCCTCCCATACGCTAAGCGTCAGGCTGCGTTCGCTAGGCAGGAAACGGGCGCACCATTTCAACAGCAAGTGTTTATCTTTTAAAAAAAAGAAAATCATGAACGGCACCAAAAACAGGTAAATGACCGCCGCCAACAAATTCGCAAACGATTGCGCCGAAAGAGTAATCAATTCTTGACCGTATTGCAGTACGTTTTCCTGCAACAAGTATAGAATTTGCTTGACCCGGGCTTGCGATATCAATTCCGGATGTTTTTCAGGAAAGCGCAATATGGCTTGTTGCGTGCTGGCCACCATGACTGGCAGGCGGTTAATAAATTGCGCCAACTGATCGGTGACGATCGGTATCAAAACCAGCAATATAAAGCCGAGTACCGTCATGAAACCGCTGAATACCACCAGCACCGCGGCGAAATGCGGCGCGCCCAAGCGTTCTATTTTTACCACCAAACCGTCCAGCAGATAGGCCAGAATGATAGCCGCGAACACCGGCGTCAACACGCCGGACAGCAGATAAATCAATAGGCTTACGCACAGCAATATAGCGGCCAGCGCCACGACTTGATTGTTGGGTAGCATGCGGCGAAGAAAATCCCGCGCAAAGTCAAAATTGCTGAAGTCGGTGGGATTTGTGTTGACCATAACTAAAATAAGTCCGCGGCGGATAGATTAGAGCAAATGTTTGATCGCCTCACGCTCTTCCCGCAGTTCGCGTTGGTTGCGCAACAGAAATTCGTGGCCGAATTCATTAATCTCCAGCCCTTGCGCCACCCCGATTTTGCCGTTTGTCACTTGCACCGGAAACGAAAACACCAAGTCCGCATCCACGCCGTAACTTCCGTCGGACAACAGCGCCATGCTGGCCCAGTCGCCGGCGGGGGTGCCTAGTACCAACGCGCGCATGTGTTGCAGGGCGGCGTTGGCGGCGGAACCGGCGCTAGACGAGCCGCGCGCCTTGATGACCTCGCCGCCGCGATATTGCACGGTGGGAATGAATTCTTCCTCATACCAGGCTTTATCCACCAGGCTCAAGGCCGGCGCGCCGTTGACCTTGGCATGGTGTAAATCGGGATATTGGGCGCAAGAATGGTTGCCCCAGACGGCGACATTGGTTATCGCCGCCGAAGATACTGCGCATTTGGCGGCCAATTGGCTGACGGCGCGGGTATGGTCCAGCATGGTCATGGCGGCGAAATTGCTCGCCGGCAAGTCCGGCGCGTTGTGTATGGCGATGAGCGCATTGGTGTTGGCCGGATTGCCGGTGACCAGCACTTTCACCTCGCGCTTGGCGGCCGCGTTCAGGGCGCGGCCCTGGCTGGAAAAGATTTCAGCATTTTGCAGCAGCAAATCGCTACGCAACATGCCTTCCTTGCGTGGTTTGGCTCCGATTAGAAACGCGTAGTCGGCGTCGCCGAAGGCGGTTTCCGGCTCGGTGGCGGTAGTGACCGCCCGCAGCAACGGAAACCCGCAATCGGAAAGCTCCATCACTATGCCGCTCAAGGTTTTCATCGCCGGCGGAATTTCCAGCAAGCTCAGATTGACCGGTTGATCCGGACCGAGAAAATCTCCGGCCGCCAAGCGAAACAACAATGAATAACTGATTTGTCCGGCGGCTCCGGTCACCGCGATATTAACAGGTGTTTTCATACGTCGTTCCTTCTGAAGGGGGTCAGGGTAGTAGTCAGGGTTGTGGTCCGGGTTTGTTCAAGCTAGGCAATATGACATAAACCGTCCGCTCAAACAATAGCCCGCTCGGATTAGACGGCGGCCAAGCCAATATACTGTATAATTATTCGACAAAATGCAGGCCTGCGGTTCCTTTAAGGTTAGTACGTGAAAAAACTTTTATTTCAATTTGATACCGATTTTCATCCTTCTGTGTTCGATACCGTGGCGGCTTATGACGGCGGGGCGGATCACGTTAGCGCTTATGGCGGCGTAGCGCCGGAAAATGTCGGTAAACTGGTTGACGGCGCTATTTTCACCCGCGCGCCTAGAGACAAGAAAAATACCGCTTTGTTTATCGGCGGCGGCGACATGGCCGCCGGCGAAGCCCTATTGCATGCGGTGGAACAGCATTTTTTTCCGGGCTTTCAAGTTTCGGTGATGCTGGACAGCAATGGCTGTAACACCACGGCGGCGGCGGCAGTGGTTAAGATTTTAAAAAGCAGCGCCGGCGATGTCAGCGGTAAAAAAGCCGTGGTGCTGGCCGGCACCGGTCCGGTAGGGCAGCGGGCGGCGGGTTTGCTGGCGCGATTAGGGGCGGAGGTGTGCATCTCTTCCCGCCGGACGGATAACGCCGAGCGCGCCGCCGATGCGGTGAACCGCCGCTTCAATGTTGAAGTGCGCGCGGCCGGGGCGACGGACGCCGAGGCCAGAGCGGATTTAATCGCCGATGCGCATATCGTGCTGGCCACCGGCGCGGCCGGAGTGGAGCTATTGAGCGCCGAACATTGGACCGGCTTGCCGCGCTTGCAAGTGTTGGCGGACGCCAATGCCACGCCGCCCGCCGGGTTGGGCGGCGTGGACATTATGGCCAAGGGCGAGCTGGCGCATGGAAAGATTTTGTGGGGCGCCATCGGTTTCGGCGCATCCAAGCTGGCTTTGCACCGGGCTTGCATCGCTCGATTATTCACCGCTAACAAATTGATCTTGGACGCCGAGCAAATTTTCGCCATCGCTCGCGAGATGGAATCCTGTTAGTGAATGCCGGGAACCTCTTGCCGCCGGAACGGCGAATCGTCCGCGATATCTTCCTGGCAGGGGTAGAGGCGGCGGACCCATATCAGGCGGTATTGGCCTGTTTACAATTCGATGGCGGGCAACTGTCTATAAGCCGCGAACGATGGGGTCACGCCTCGCGGCGTAGCGACGATTGGCGGCGGGTGCATTTATTGGCCTTGGGCAAGGCGGCGGTGGCGATGGCGCGCGCCGCTTTAGATGTAATACCCGAGCGGCTGTTGGCGGAACCGGCGCTGGCGGTGACCGATTACGCCTGTATTCAGCCGGTGGCGAATTGTCAGGTCATGGGCGCCGGCCACCCGCTGCCGGACGCCGCCGGCCTGGGCGCGGCCCGGCAAATGGCCGGACGCGCCGAAGCCGCGCAAGCCGGCGAGCTGGTGTTGCTGCTATTGTCCGGCGGCGGCTCTTCCATGGCCCCATTGCCGGTGGACGGCGTGACGCTGGCGGATAAATTCTCGGCGACTCAATTATTATTAGCCTGCGGCGCGAGCATCAATGAAATTAATTGCGTGCGCAAACACCTGTCGCAATTCAAGGGCGGCGGCTTGGCGCGGCTGGCCGCGCCGGCCGCCCTGCACACGCTGATTTTATCCGACGTCATTGGCGACGATGTCAGCGCCATTTCCAGCGGCCCGACGGCCCCCGATCCGACTACATTCGCCGATGCCATTGAAATTGCACGCCGCTACGGCATTGAACGGCGCTTGCCGCCGGCGGTATTAAACTATTTAACATTAGGCATGGCCGGCGGCGCGCCGGAGACGCCCAAACCCGGCGCCGCGGTGTTCGCCGCTTGCGAACATACCTTGGTCGGCGGCAATGCGGTGAGCGTGGCCGCGGCGGAGCAGGCCGCGCTGAATTTGGGTTGGCCGGCCAGAATTTATAGCCGAGCGCTGCGCGGCGAGGCGCGGCGGGCGGCGCGGGAATTGGCCGCGCAAGCCTTAAGTCTGGCGTCGGCCGAACCCGGCGCGCGGCTGGCGCTGATCGCCGGCGGCGAGACCACGGTGGCGCTAGGCGAGCGCTTCGGCGTCGGCGGCCGCAACCAGGAACTGGCGCTGGCGTTCGCTCTGGCCGCCGAGGAACTGGAATTCAACCGCGGCTGGACTTTTTTGAGCGGCGGCACCGACGGCCGCGACGGACCGACCGACGCCGCCGGCGCTATCGTGGACCCGTCCACCTTGGCCGGCATCCGTGGCGCCGGCATCGATCCGCAACGCGCGCTTGACGCGCACGATGCATACCCGGCCTTGCGCGCCGCCGACGCCTTGCTGTTGACCGGGGCCACCGGAACCAATGTCGCCGATTTGCAGATATTGCTATTGCATCCTGAATAGCTGCTTGCCGATAATGAGTATTAAATTAGGAGAACCTTATGTTTGAACAATCCATGACCATCGCCGGTTTTGACGATGAATTGAGCCGCGCGCTCGAATTGGAACGCACGCGGCAGGAAGATCATATCGAGCTGATCGCCTCGGAAAATTACGCCAGCCCGCGGGTCTTGGAAGCGCAAGGCACGCTATTGACCAATAAATACGCGGAAGGGTATCCGGACAAACGCTATTACGGCGGCTGCGAGTATGTGGACATTGTCGAACAATTGGCGATAGACCGCGCCAAGGCCTTGTTCGGGGCCGATTATGCCAACGTGCAGCCGCACTCCGGCTCGCAGGCCAATATGGCGGTATTCATGTCGCTGGTGCAACCGGGCGACACCATTTTGGGCTTGAGCTTGGCCGACGGTGGCCATTTGACGCATGGGGCCAAGCCGAATTTCTCCGGTAAATTGTATAACGCGGTGCAATACGGCTTGCATCCCGACACCGGTTATATCGATTACGATCAGGTGGAAGCCTTGGCGCTGGAGCATAAACCAAAATTGATCATTGCCGGTTTTTCCGCGTATTCGCGGATTTGGGATTGGGGGCGCTTCCGCGACATCGCCGATAAAGTCGGGGCCGCCTATGTGGTGGACATGGCGCACGTGGCCGGTTTGGTGGCGGCCGGCGTGTATCCGAATCCGGTGCCTTACGCCGACGCGGTGACCAGCACCACGCACAAATCCTTGCGCGGCCCGCGCGGCGGCTTGATTTTGGCCAAGCATAATCCGGAATTGGAGAAAAAAATCAATTCCAACATCTTCCCCGGCATACAAGGCGGGCCGCTGATGCACGTCATCGCCGCCAAGGCGGTGGCGTTCAAGGAAGCGGCGACGCCGGAATTCAAGGTCTACCAAATCCAGGTGCTCAAAAACGCGCAAGCCATGGCGGAAGTATTCGTGCAACGCGGCTACGACGTGGTGTCCGGCGGAACCGAAAACCATTTGCTGCTGCTGTCATTGGTCGCCAAGGGCATTACCGGCAAGGACGCGGACGCCGCGCTGGGCCGGGCGAATATTACCGTGAATAAAAACGCGGTGCCGAAAGACCCGCAATCGCCGTTCGTCACCAGCGGCATCCGCATCGGCACGCCGGCCCCCACCACCCGCGGCTTCAAGGAAGCCGAAGTTATGCAAGTGGCGCATTGGATTTGCGACGTGCTGGACGCTTTGCATAACCAAACCGTGAGCGAAGCCGTGATTGAAAAAACCCGCGAACAAGTGAAACTTTTGTGTTCTCGCTTTCCGGTTTACCGCGCTTGAATTCGGCCCCAGGAGAATTAGAACCCTATGTCAGACATTGAAATCGCGCAGCAAGCCAAGCTACGCCCGATTATTGAATTGGCTCAAGAGTCTTACGGCATCGCCGCCGAACACTTGGACCCGCACGGCCATTACAAGGCCAAATTGTCCCTGGATTACGTCAATTCGCTCGCCGACAAGCCGGACGGCAAATTGATTTTGGTCACCGCCATTAGCCCGACTCCGGCCGGAGAAGGCAAGACCACCACCACCGTGGGTCTGGGCGATGCCTTAAACCGCATCGGCAAAAAAGCGATTATTTGCTTGCGCGAGCCGTCCCTGGGGCCGTGTTTCGGGGTCAAGGGCGGCGCGGCCGGCGGCGGTTACGCGCAAGTAGCGCCGATGGAGGACATTAATCTGCATTTCACCGGCGATTTTCACGCCATAGGCGTGGCGCATAATCTATTGGCGGCCTTGATAGACAATCATATTCATCATGGCAACGCCTTAAGTCTAGACCCGCGCCGGATTCAATGGAAGCGGGTGATCGACATGAACGACCGTGCCTTGCGTAAAATCATCATCGGTCAAGGCGGAGTCGGCAACGGCTTTTTGCGCGAGGACGGCTTTGATATCGTGGTCGCCTCCGAGGTGATGGCGATTCTGTGTCTGGCCACCAGTCGCGCCGATCTGAAGCAACGCCTAGGCCGCATCGTCATTGGCTACCGGTTCGACAAAACGCCGGTCTACGCCAGCGACTTGAACGCGCAGGGAGCGATGGCGGCCTTATTGAAAGACGCCATCAAGCCGAATTTGGTGCAAACCCTTGAGAATAACCTGGCCATCATCCATGGCGGGCCGTTCGCCAATATCGCGCATGGCTGCAACACCGTGACCGCCACTAAAACCGCGTTGAAGCTGGCCGAATACACGGTAACCGAAGCCGGCTTCGGCGCGGACTTGGGCGCGGAAAAATTCATAGACATCAAATGCCGCATGGCCGGCTTGCAACCGTCGGCGGCGGTGTTGGTGGCCACGGTAAGGGCTTTGAAATTCCACGGCGGCGTGGCCAAGGAACATCTGAATCAGGAAAACCTGCCGGCCTTGCAAGCCGGTTTTGAGAATTTGCAACGCCATTTGCATAATATCATCGTGCATTACGGTTTGCCGTGCGTGGTCAGCATCAATCACTTTACCTTTGATACCGAGGCGGAACTGGAATGGCTGCAGCAACAATGCCGGGCGCTGGGCGTTAAATGCGTGTTGTCCCGGCATTGGGCGCGGGGCGGGGCGGGCGCGGAGGAATTGGCGCGTGAAATCGCCGCTATCGCCGAGGCGCGGGAGCCGGCCTTTAATTTTGTCTATCCGAATGAACTGCCGCTGTGGCAAAAAATCGAGGCCATCGCCACCAAGCTTTACGGTGCGGCCGGCATTAGCGCCAGCGCCAAGGTACAGGGCGAGATCAAGGCCTTGCAAAAGCATTACGGCGATTTCCCGGTGTGCATGGCCAAAACGCAAATGTCGTTCAGCACCGACCCCAACGTCAAGGGCGCGCCTTCCGGTCACACGCTGGAAATCAGCGAAGTGCGTCTGGCCAATGGCGCGGGTTTTATCGTCGCCATCGCCGGCGACATGATGACCATGCCCGGCCTGCCCAAGGTTCCGGCGGCGGAGATGATCGATATTAGCGACGATGGGGTGATTAGCGGTTTGTTTTAGAAAGAAAGCCACACGCCTTGGCGTAGTTTCATTGACTACTAATGAATTGATGTTAGATATTATTGAAATTATTCGTCCGGCTGAGCAAGGACGCACCACGCCATTTTTATGCAGAGCGTCGGATGAAAAATTGAGAGGACCCAATATGATGTTTCAAAACATATAGTTTGGATCCTAAATGACTTCATCGCGTCCGGTATTGTTGCCTAATTCATGGGCTTGTGTTTATATAGCCGTAGTCGTCACCGCGTGATGCCTGTATTAATAGGATTACCCAATGGTTCCACGTTTGCCGCTATCTGTTCCGTAGATTAAACCTCGGCGGCTAATTTGTATAACAATTATATTTAGTATAGACTTTTCCTACGCCAAGAGACCTCAGGATCGTCGCCAACGCTGGCGATATCCTTTCCAGATTGCCCAAGGTT
>CAIYSZ010000004.1 GCA_903928965.1 uncultured Pseudomonadota bacterium | reverse complement strand
TGCGATTGAGGGACTGATAAAAGGGGTTTGTAGTTTTGATTGATGAAGGATATATTTTAAAAATCGAGCCGAAAACGCGGATGACCTCCCTTAAACTACTCGTAACACGGATTCAGGTTAATCTTTGTTTTAAATCTAAGCATGTTATTATTCATTCCTTTTGCATATCGCCTCGCTCTCTTTTCAGAATAGCAACTTGAATATATTAAAGGTGTGATTTTGAATAATTTATTTAAGGTTTTATTGGTTTTTTTATTGCTATGCAATTCGTCTTTGTCCTACGCCGATCAGAAAGTACGTTTGCAATTGAAATGGTTTCACCAATTCCAATTCGCCGGATATTATATGGCGCTGGAAAATGGATTCTACCGCGCTGCCGGACTGGATGTTGAAATACTGCCGGGCGGAGGCGCGCTGCCTGAACCAAGCGGTTTAAATGGCCGGGATCAACTTCTTGTGCAACAAGTGCTAGATGGCCAAGCGGATTTTAGCGTAACCAGTAGCGGCGCGGTTTTGGAATTTGCACGCGGCAAACCCGTGGCGGCTCTGGCGGCCATTATGCAGAGTTCTCCAGGCGTGTTTATGGTGCGCACCGATAGCGGCATCCACAACTTGCTCGACTTGCAAGGTAAAAAGATACTGCTTTCGGAGTCATCCGAGGCGCTAGCCTTGTTACAGAAAGAAGGCTTGGATGCCAAACAGATTATCATGATGCCGGAAAAAGAGTCCATGGCCTTGCAAGCGTTGATAGACGGGAAGGCGGATGCCTATTTCGGTTATATCAGTAATGAAGCGTATCAACTTCGGCAATTGGGCGTGCCCTATTCCTTGATTCGTCCGCAGGATTACGGCGTGGATTTTTATAACGACGTATTGGTGACCAGTCTCTATTTGGCGAAGCATAATCCCGCCTTGGTGGAGGCGTTTTTGCAAGCCAGCCTGCAAGGCTGGCGTTATGCATTAGAGCATGTGGAGGAAACCAGCCGTCTGATACACGAACGCTACGCGCCCGATAAAAGCATCGAGGCGCTGATGTTTGAGGCGGAACAATTAAGGAAATTGATCAAGCCGGATTTTGTGGCGATCGGCCACATGAGCGAGGAACGTTGGCGGCGCATTGCCGCCAGTTACGCGGAACTTGGCATGCTGCCGGCCGACGTTGACGTGCATGATTTTTTATACCTGCCGCCAGCCGCGCAAGATAATCAAAAATTATATCTGGGGCTGGCCGGCCTGAGCGCTCTTATTGCCGTGATATTTGCAATCTCTGCTTATATATATCGCATCAATCTGCGCTTGGCCAAGTTAACCTCACTGCAACAGGCGACTCTGAATTGTTGCAACGATGCTATTCTGGCGGTGGATTTGCAAGATCGTTGGCTATTGTATAACCAACAATTTTTGCGGATGTGGGCTGTCGACGCGGAAATGGCCGCCGCGGGCGATGATCGACAAGCCCTGGCTTATGCCATGCAACAAATGGCCGAGCCGAAAGCGTTTATAAGCAAGGTCTTGGAGTTAAAAGCCAAGCCGAATATTAGTTCATTTGACATTCTACATTTAAAAGACGGCAGAGTCGTTGAGCGCGCTTCGGCGCCGCAATATGTCAATAGCCAGGTGGCGGGCCGAGTTTGGAGTTTTCGCGATATCACTAGCCAGGAAAACTATCTAAAGCAATTGCAAGAGAGTCGCCGGCATTATCAGGATATTGTGGAATCGGCGATGGACGCCATTATTACTATTAACGCTCAACAGCGCATTACGCTATTCAATTCCGGAGCGGAGCGCATGTTTTGCTGTTCCGCCGAATATGCGCTGAATTTGCCGGTGGAGACCTTCATACCCGAACAGTTTCGGCGCGACCATCATCACCAGGTTGAGATGTTCGGCCTTGAGCAAGCGTCCAGCTTCCGCATGAAATCAAGAAGAGCGGCTTATGGGTTGCGGGCGAACGGATTGACGTTCCCGATTGAGGTTTCAATCGCGCATAGCGGGGAAGGCGCCAACAAAATTTATACCGCTATTATCCGTGATACTTCTGAAAGAATCGAGGCCGAGCAACAGTTGCAGGCAAGTCAAAAAGAAAACCAGATTTTCGCGGATTTGATGCGTTTTTCTTCACAGCCGATTGCGATCGTCAACGCCAACGGCAAATTCAGCATGTTTAACGCCGCCTATGAAGCGCTGACCGGTTATGCGGCCGATGAACTCATGCATCTAAGTTGTATGATCGATTTGACGCCGCCGGAATGGCGCGAGTTCGAGCGGGCGAAATTCCAAGAAATTTCCGAGACCGGTCGCTCGGTGCGCTATGAAAAGGAATATATCCGCAAGGACGGCAGCCGGATACCGGTGGAATTATTGCTCAATATGCAAACCGCCGCGGATGGCAAGCCGCTTATGTATTACGCATTTGTAATGGATATATCCGAGCGGAAACGCGCCGAGGCGGAACGGCTACGTAATGAAAAACGCATGAAATTGGCTACCGCCGCGTCCAGGGTGGGGATTTGGGAGCGGAATTTATCCGATAATACCTTGACTTGGGACGCGCAAATGTTTCGTATTTACGGAGTGCATCCTACCGCCGATTTACGCTTCGATTATGCGGCTTGGAGTCAGTTTGTATTGGCGGAGGATTGGCCGAAATTGCAAGCGAAGGTTGAGCGCGTCATTGCCGACCGCCGGGATGCCGCGGGCGAGTTTCGCATACGGAGGCAAAGCGACGGTGAAATCCGCTTTATTGAGGTGGTCTACAATGTCGTGATTAATCCCTCCGGCCAGGTCGAGGCGATGGTCGGCACTAATCGGGACATTACCGAGTTCAAGCAGGTGGAGATCAGTTTACGCGAAAATCTGGAACGGTGGCGGTTCGCGTTGGAAGCTGGGCAAATGGCCGCTTGGGAAACGAATTTGCTCACCGGCCAAGAGTGGCGTTCGGAAATGCATTCAAGAATTTTTGGGTACGTTGTGGCGCCGAGTTTTTGGTCTTTCCAAATTTTTTTGCAACATGTGGTGGAAGAAGATCGCGAGGAAGTTGCGAAAATACAGTCCGACTGTTTAAAAAATATACAGGATTGTTGTTTTGAATGCCGAATACGGCGCGTTGACGGCGAAATCCGTTGGCTGTCGATCAAGTCCAAGCATTTGCGTCAAGCGGACGGCGGCCTTGAACGAGTCATTGGCTTGATCAACGATATTACCGAGCAAAAGCAAATTGAAATGAGTTTGCGCGACGCGGACCGGCAAAAAGACGATTTTCTGGCCATGTTGGCGCATGAATTGCGCAATCCGCTGGCGCCGATCAAAAACGCGGCGGAAATCTTGAAACAATTCGGAACTGAGGATTGCATTCCTCATTGCGCCGATATCATCGATCGCCAATTGCATCATCTGATGATTATGATAGACGATCTTTTGGATATTTCGCGTATTAACAAAGGCTTGATTACCTTAAAAAAACAGCGCCTGGAAATACGGGACGTCGTCGCATCGGCCGTGGAAAGTTGCCAGGAGCTCATTGCGCAACGCCAACACCATTTCAGCCAATATTTGCCCGACCAGGCTATTTGGTTGGAGGGCGATCCGATACGATTGACGCAGGCATTTTCAAATCTTTTGAACAATGCAGCAAAATATACGCCGCCGGGCGGGCATATCCGATTGATTGTGGAAGCTAATCCGGATAGCGTGTGCGTGCGCGTACGCGATGACGGCAGAGGTATAGCCGCCGATGATTTACCTAAATTGTTTGAGTTGTTTTATCAAACCAGCCGCGGTTTGGACCGCACCGATGGCGGTTTGGGTCTGGGGTTAACCATTGTCAAGCAATTGGTGGAAAAACATCACGGTACGGTCAAGGCATACAGCGCGGGCTTGGGCAAGGGGAGCGAGTTCGTGATTCGCTTGCCGCGGTTGGCTTTGACGCGAGGGGCGCCGACGCCGGTACAGCCCCTGCCGCCGCCGGAGCCTAAACTGGCGGCCTCCGAAAAATTAAAAATTCTGATCGTGGAAGATAATCAGGATGTAGCCGACAGTCTGGCTTTGCTTTTGGATATGGATGGCAATCAACCTAGCGTGGCCTATAATGGCGCGGACGCTTTGGCGTATGTCGAGAACAATACTCCGGATGCGATTATTCTCGATATCGGCTTGCCAGGCATGAATGGATATGAATTGGCGGGAAAACTGCGCGCCCGGCCTGAATTGGAGTCTGTGTTGCTGATTGCCATGTCCGGCTACGGCCGTGACGAAGATCGGCAAAAAGCGTTGCAAGCCGGCATTAACGAATTTATGGTAAAACCGGCCGATTTCAAACAATTGCAAAAATTGTTGGCGGAGTACCGGCCACGGGGAGATTCCCTATAAGTTTGTTTTATGCCTGCAAGCCCAAGCCTGAAAGCTATTTTGCGGCGAAATATTGCGCCTTGATTTGTATGCTGTCCAACATGGCGATGATTTGCCGATCTAACATGAAGCGTAGCTCCCATTCCTTGGCTAAATCATCCGGCAGGTTGTCTATCCCATGATAATCGGTGTAGCTTTGTTTTAGAAGTTCGTGAACGTCGGCGGCGTTGGTTAAGGCTGCTTGTTTTTGGCCTTGTAAAATTTCGGCGGCGTGTTCCAAGGCGTCAGACAGCGCGTCGTCGAAGGCGCGGCTGTGCAGCTGCAAGGTTTGCGGAAACGCGGAGAATCGTTGGCCGCTCAGCAAGCGGTAACGCCTGCGCACTTGCAGCAGCGCGGAAACATGGCCAGCATCCCTGACGATGGCTCTCAAGGCGGCGCGTTTATGCATTCTGCTCTTAAACCGGGCGTCGGGCTCCAACACGGCATGTGAAATCAATAGCGTCGCGGCGGCGAGATCTTTTTCCGCCGCTAGCCGCAACGGCAGCATGCTTAGCAGATGGCTGGCATCCTGCATGCGCAGGCTGAACCGGGACAACGCGCGCAAGGCCGCGGCGCTGTGATGCGCGGCCAGGGTTATCGAGCGTCTGGGCCACAGGGCGTAATCCAGAACGCCCATGACGACAAGGCCGAGCAATATGCCGATAACCCGATCTCGCGGCAGGTATAAGTCTGTCACCGCATTAAAATCATGCAGTACAAACAAGGCGAAGGAAAATCCCAATTGCCGCCCCAGATAAGCAATGCGTTCGCTGCCGGCGCTAATCCAGGCCGCCAGCGCCCATACCGGGGCGGTGGCCAGCGTAAATCCGGCGATGGTGTCGAGTTGGGATTGGAACGCGACTAAATAGAGATAGGCGCACAAACCGCCCGCGGCGGCCCCGGCGATGCGTAGTAATGATAAACGGTAATCCGCGCCCAGGCTGGTTTGCGCGGCGACCAGGCAGGTGACGATGGCGGTATTGATTTCCGGCCATTGCAATCCTTGCACGATGAGCATGCAAATAATTGCGCCTAATGAAAATTTAATGCCGAATTGCAGGCTGTCCGCGTTCTTTTCCCAAAAATCGTATCTTAGCCAGGCATACATGCGGCTGGCGGCTTCCTCGGCGGCGGAGGCCGTCTCCCTATCCGGTTCCTCGTCCGTAATGGCTTCCGGGTGGTAAATTTGGCGCAGCAGATCGGAGGTGCGCAACAGCGCGTTCCACAGGGCGGTTAATACCGTGGGATTGGTTTCCCTGGAATATTCGTGCAATACCTCTTGCGTCAATAATCCGTTGACCAGTTCGGAAAAGTCGTACGATTTTTCCACGCCTAGGCGCAAGGCGGCGCAGGCGCTACGCAAGGCCATATAGACTTTTATTTTTTCGGGGGACATGCGCCGGGCGCGAAATTCCGCCGACAAGGATAGCTCCAGCCATGCCGCGAGCTGGCGCAAGCCGTCGATTTCCAGCAGCAAGGCTTTGTAGGCGCGGCGTTGCTTGCGGAGGCGCGGATGAACAAACTCCGCGTTGGATAATAACAAGGTAATTTTGCCGAAGCCGCCAGCGCCACCGATCTTGGTCTCCTCCGGCCTGTGGCAAGGCCCGCCGATGCCGCTGTCGGCCAAGCGTTTCTTAAAAATAAATTCCACTGCCGCTAGTTGCGAGATCAGCGTTTCTTGCAATTGAATAAACGGGTCTTGAGGTTTGATCAGCAAATGCACTAGGGTCCAGACGCCATGCCCTAGCAAGCCGATAATCGGGATAATCCATAAGGCGCTGTATATATTCTCGTCCGGAGTGCTTGGGCTATACAGCACGGACATGGAGAACCAAAGCGGGATGCCGGTGGGCCAGGCGATCAAACGCGCATGAAACAAGCCTACCGCCATCACCAGAAAGGACACGGGTAGCATGAGCCAAATATTGTCTCCGCAGAATATGAGCGTAAATACGGAAATCATGACGGTGATGAGCATGTAACCAATCTGCCTTAATCCGAATTGCAAGGATTGCCCGGCGTTGGCGTAGGCGTCGTAACTGAGGCAGATCAGCACCGCAACGGCGCCCAAAGGCGGCACGTGCAGGCTTTGGCTGACCAGGGCGATGGTCAATGATACGGTGAATAAACGCAGCGCCGCGATGCGCCGTTCCGGAAAGTCCTTGAGTTCGGCGCTTAGGAATTGGGTCAGCCCGGTTCCGAACCAGAACCGGGCATGCCGCCGCCAAGCCGGTTTGGATTGCATGCCGCCGCGGTTGCCTTTGTTCATTCCGGGCTTGACGGTTGCTTAAGGTTCCCGGATGTAAGCGGCGGCGGTTTGTTTTCGGCCGCTTGGTTTTGAGCGGTTTGGTCTTGAGCGGTTTCGTTTTGAATGGTGACGAACGCGGTCATGCCCATGCGGAACGGAAAATCGGCGTCGCGCTCCATGATTTCAATCCGTACCGGAAAACGGGAGGCCAGCACCACCCAGTTTAGGCTGCGCTGGACTTCCTGCAATACGCCTTTTTGTTTGATATTGTCCGGGGAGTTGGCCCAACCGATGCCGGTGACTACGCCGCGGTAGCGTTTCCCCGGATAGCCGACCAAAAAGATTTCGGCGTTACGGCCGGGCCGGATCGCTTGTAAATAGGTTTCCTTAAAATTGGCAATCACATACCAATGGCGGTCGTCCACTAAGGCGAACATTTCCGCGCCGGCCTTGGCGTACTCTCCCTCGCGGGTATTCAGGTTGGTGACGTAACCGTCGAAAGGCGCGCGCACCCAGCAATATTCCAGATCCAATTCAGCGGCCGATAATACCGCTTTGGCCGCTTCAATGCGGGCATTGACGTCGTTTTCCTGAGCGATCAGCGATACGGCCCGCCGGCGATTGTTCTTGGCCGCTTCTATCCCCGCCTTGACCGATTCTTCCTTGGCTCGCGCGTCCGCCAATTCGGCGCGCGAGGCTTCGTAACGCGACCGCGCTTGCTTGAGCTGGTCGGCGGTGACGTATTGGCGTTCCGCCAGAGGCTCTAGGCGTTGCAGATGATTATGCAGGTATTCGTCCTCGGCTTCTATGCGTTTTATTTCAGCGCCGGCGGAGATGTATTGCTGTTGCAGTCTTTCGATTTCACTTTGCGCCGAGCCGCTGGAGGCGCGCAAGGAATCGACTTCTTTTTCCGCCAATAACAGATCGGCCTTGGCTTTGTCGCGTTTGGCCACATAGGGGCGCGGATCGATGACATACAACAAATCGCCTTTTTTGACGAATTGGTTGTCTTCTACGTGCAATTCGGTAATTCTGCCGCTGACTTCCGGAGCCACGCCGATGATGTTGGCTTGTACCATGGCGTCGTTAGTGCGCGGATTGATGTAATTGATGCGCCAAGTCAGCATACCGGTGGCCAGCGCTCCCAGCACGATGGCGATACCTATGCCGCGTCCGTAAAACTTGCGGCGTTTTAGGGATTGATATTGCTTAAGCGTTAATTCTTGTGCCATCCTGCAAGGATTAGGAGGAAAAAAACAGTAGCCAGATGATAAAGGTGCATAAGGCCCACAGACTGGGCGCAATTAACAATGGCGGCCCCAAATAAGGCGCCAAGCGGAACTCGGCCAGTTGCCACATCAGTGCGATGCTAGCCGCGAGTCCGGCCATGATGCATATAATCCAGGCCGGCCAAAACGAACCCTCCAGGCTCAGCATGGGATCGCAGCCAGTGAGAAAAACCAAGGAAACTAAAGGCGTTAGACTGGTTCCCAGGACGGAATAGTGTCGCATTACCTACCTTTTATTGGAACGGCTTAATTGGAACTATGTGATATCAAAATTTAGAATAGCATAAATTTAGGCGGCTATGGCGGTGTATTTGATCTTGAATTGAGATCATTTGGTTGCGGGTTTGTTTCATGTTTGCAGTCTTAAATTTCAATTATAATTATAGGACTAGCCATTTCATCACTAGCCAGCGTTGAAAGCAGACATATTTAAATTTGGGGGTAGCGCCGCGTATTTGGCGTGCTATGCAAAAAATTAGGCGGCGGTTGCTTGGATACCTGATCATTCCCGCGCTTGCGGCGTCGGCGGCATGCGCTCCGCCGCTTGCCGAGCATGCCGGAGAGGCGGGAATGCTTGCCGCTCCGGAAACAGCGAAGCGTTACCTACGTTCCGCCCCGCCGGCGGTTTTTAGCGCGGATGCGCTTTCCGCGCCGGAATTGCCTAACAGCGAACCCGCCATCGATCCCCTGCAAAAATATGATTTGCCCGCGTTGGTGGATTTAGCCTTGCAAAACCATCCGGAAACCAGGGTCAGCTGGGAGGAGGCCAAGGCCGCCGCCGCCCGCCTGGAGCGGAACCGCAGTCTATGGTATCCGACGCTGACCGCAATGGCTTTGGGCCAGTATTACAAAATGAGCATTCCGATTCCGCAAAGCGTGCTGGTTAGCCGCGGCTATAACGTGGCCGGCAGTTTAGAATTGGCATGGACGTTATTCGATTTCGGCCGCCGCGAAGCTTTGATTGATGCCAGCGCGGAGCGTTTAAGCGCGGCCGGTTTCGCCTTGGACCGCAAACATCAGGAAATCGCCTATCGGGTGGCGCAAGGTTTTTTTAACTATCAGGCCGCCTTGGCCAAGGTAGCCGCCACAGGGCAGACTTTAGAAGCGGCCAAGACCAGCGCGTCCTCGGTGCAGGCCAAGATCGGCAAGGGTTTGGCCACCCGGCCTGAATTGTTGCTGGCGATACAAGAACAGGCAAGAGCGAATTACGAGTTGCAAGACGCCAAGGGTGCTGTGATGCAGGCGCAAGCGGATTTAAGCAGCAGTATCGGCGTTTCACCGGATCAGACTTTGAAATTCGTCGACATGAGTCAATTGCCTTTGCCGGCCGGCTTGGAGCCGTCGGTGGAGAAAATTGTCGACCAATCCCTGGAAGATCATCCCGATTTACAGGCGCGCTTGGCGGAATTGCGCGCCCGCGAGGCGGAATTGAAAAAAGCGCGGGCGGATTTTTGGCCGAAACTGTCGCTTAAAGGCAATGTCGGCAATAATTATTGGGGGAATATTCACACCAGCCCGCCAAGCAGTGAAATATATTCATCAAGTAATGTGGTCGGAGCGGCCATGTTGAACTTTGAATGGAATTTGTTTGACGGTTTCGAGCGGCGCAATGCCGTGAACGAAATGCAAGCCAGAAAACAAGCCGCGCAAGCCCAATTGGAGGCTTTACGCTTGGAAATCGTTCGCGATATCTGGAAGGCGTACGCGGACACAAAAACAGCTTTGGAAAAACGCCAATTCGCCTTGGATTTGTTGCGCGCCGCGGAGGAATCGTATAATGCCGCCCAGGAGTCTTACACTCAGGGATTTTCGACGGTGGTTGAGCTATTGTCCGCGCAAAAAGACTTGGCCCACGCCCGTTACGTTGAAATAGACAGCCGCGCGGGGTTGTTAAAATCCGCCGCGCATTTAGCGTTTGCGTCAGGGAGACCGGCTGAAAATAATGAAACCGAGGCTCAGGATGGTCGGTAGTGTTTGATTTTACTCTCGTCGTGGATTTCTGCGTCTTGCCTTAGAGTCACCCCGCGGCCCATGGCCGCTATCTCGTCGCCAAGGCTGTTATACTTATCTAAAAATTAGATATGCTTTTCAGTATATGGCATTTTACATGGATTAATACTTTCACTATGATTCCTTTACATATATAGCGGTAATTGGATTGTAGTGGCCGCTAACCTTGCACAGCAGGATGAAGAGTTAATGAGTTTGAGTTATATCATGCCGGGTTTTCGCGGAACGCTGGCTTTTACTGTATTTTATTTGAGCCTGGTGGTGTTGATACCGCTTAGCTCTTTGGTTTTTAAAAGCTTTCAGCTCAGTTGGGGCGATTATTGGGCCATCATCACCCATAAGCGGGTGTTGGCGGCTTTTAAGGTCAGTTTCGCTACTTCTTTCGTCGCCGCGTTGGCGACCGGGTTTTTCGGGTTCATCATTGCTTGGGTGATGGTGCGTTATCCGGTGCCGGGAAAGCGGTTCTTGGATGCGCTGATTGATTTGCCGTTCGCCTTGCCGACCGCGGTCGCCGGCGTGGTGTTGGCCACGATATATCAACCCAGCGGCGTGCTGGGGCAATGGCTGTTTAATACCTTCGGCCTAAAAGTTGCCTATACCCCGCTAGGGATAGTGGTGGCGTTGGTGTTTATCGGCCTGCCCTTTATTGTGCGTACCGTCGAACCGGTGCTGCAGGAGTTTGACGCTTCCATGGAGGAGGCGGCGGCCAGCTTGGGTGCGTCGCGCTGGCAAATTTTCAGCCGGGTAATCTTCCCTAACATTTTTCCGGCCTTGCTTACCGGGGTGTCTCTGTCATTTGCGCGCGGCGTCGGTGAATACGGTTCGGTTATTTTTATCGCCGGCAACCTGCCTTATGTATCGGAAATCGTGCCCTTGCTGATCGTAACTAAGTTGGAGCAATATCAATACGCCGGCGCCACCGCCATTGCTTTGACCATGTTGGTGATTTCGTTTGTACTGTTGTTGTTGATTAATCTGCTGCAACGCTGGGTGCGCATGCGCTCCGGCCAGATTTGAGGAGAACGGCATGTTAAAACCGATTTCCGCTATGTCCGCTGGCAGTCTGCAAGCCCTGAACGATCCGGCTTGGGTCAGGTGGTCGTTGATTGGCTTTGCCTTCGCCTTTATCGCTTTATTTTTATGCGCGCCGTTGGGTTTAGTGTTGTATCAAGCGCTGGCCAAGGGGTGGGACGCCTACCTGAATGCGCTTACTCATCCGGATGCGTTGGCGGCTTTGCGTTTGACGCTTGTTGTGGCCTTGATTACCGTTCCCTTAAATACGGTGTTCGGGATTGCCGCCGCTTGGGCGATCACCCGCTTTGAATTCCCCGGTAAAAGTTTGCTGGAAACCTTGATCGATTTACCGTTTTCGGTGTCACCGGTGATTTCAGGATTGATTTTCGTGTTGATGTTCGGCAGCCAGGGCTGGTTTGGGGAATGGTTGAGCGCACAACACATCAAGATTATTTTCGCCACGCCGGGGATAGTAATCGCCACCTTGTTCATCACTTTTCCGTTTGTGGCGCGCGAGTTGATACCGTTGATGCAGGAGATGGGCAACGAGGAAGAGGAAGCGGCTTTGTCCTTGGGGGCCAGCGGCTGGCGCACGTTTTTTCAGGTTACCTTGCCGAATATCAAATGGGCGCTGTTATACGGGGTGTTGTTATGCAACGCGCGGGCCATGGGTGAATTCGGCGCGGTTTCGGTGGTGTCGGGGCATATTCGCGGTTTGACCAATACCCTGCCTTTGCATATTGAGGTTTGCTACAACGATTATGACGCCGTCGGCGCGTTCGCCAGTGCGTCGATTTTAGCCGGCTTGGCTGTGGTGACCTTGATTTTGAAAACACTTTTAGAATGGAAACAAAGCCGCGCCTGAGGCGTCGGCCGGGCCGGGAGGTTCATGATGAGCATTGAATTAAGAAATATTAGCAAAAAATTCGGTCATTTTTCCGCATTGAAAGATATCAATCTGGAGATTGCCGAGGGCGAACTGGTGGCCTTGCTAGGCCCGTCGGGTTGCGGTAAAACCACGCTGTTGCGAATTATCGCAGGACTGGAAAGGCCCGATAGCGGCCATGTTATGTTGAACGGCGTGGATAAAACGTCGCATCACGTCAGCAGCCGCGGTATTGGTTTTGTGTTTCAACATTATGCTTTGTTCCGGCATATGACGGTATTTGATAACGTGGCGTTTGGTTTGCGGGTCAAACCCAGGCGCGACCGGCCGAGCGAAGCGCAAATCAAGCAAAAAGTCAGCAGCTTGTTGGCCTTGGTGCAGCTGGAGTGGCTGGGCGAACGTTTTCCTGATCAATTGTCCGGCGGTCAGCGGCAGCGGATAGCCTTGGCGCGCGCTCTGGCGGTGGAGCCGGAGGTATTGTTGTTGGATGAGCCGTTTGGCGCATTGGACGCTAGCGTGCGTAAGGATTTACGGCAATGGTTGCGTGATTTGCATCAAGAATTGCATGTAACCAGTATTTTCGTGACTCACGATCAGGAAGAGGCCATGGAAGTGGCCAGCCAAGTGGTGGTGCTGCATAACGGCAATATTGAGCAACAAGGTTCGCCGGCGGATATTTACGATTATCCGCGGAATGCGTTTGTGTCGAAGTTTATCGGTCAAACCAATATCTTGTCTTGGCGTGATCTGCGGCGGGAATGGCTGGACGAAGCCAGTTTACCGGGTGAGCAGCCCGGTGACGGCGCGGTGGCGCACATCCGACCGCATAATATATCAGTTGAAAAAGCCGTCTCCGATATTGATACGCCATTGACCATCAAAGATTGGCAGCATTTAGGCGCTATTATTCGGATCGAGCTGCGCTATCCGCAATTGCAGGCGGAACATGGCAGCGTTATCTATGCTGAAATGCCGACCGAACGTTTCCGCGAACTGCATTTGGAAAAAGGGGATGCGGTCGCGGTGCACATCAAACACGCGCAATGGTTTAATTGAGGCGGGGAACGTTGTTTCAGCGAGCGCATGACTTAAGCTAGCTGAAACAAGCCTTTCGCGCCTCCTTTAGGCGGCCGCCATCCTGGCTGACCTAGGTATTTGGCATGGGACCCTCGCCATATACCTAGGAATACCAAGTCTTTTTACGTTTAATGAGCTTATGTCTTTATTGTTAGGCGTTTATTGGCCGTAGATTTTGTCGAACACGCCGTCGTCGCCGAAATGTTTAGCTTGCGCTTCGGTCCAGCCGCCCAGTTGGGCGATGGTGACCAGTTCCAGATTAGGGAATTGTTTGGCGTATTTGGCGGCAATTTCCTTGTCGATAGGCCGGTAGTAGTTTTTGGCAATGATTTCCTGCCCTTCCTTGCTGTACAGATATTTCAGATATTCGGTAGCCAAGGCGGTAGTGCCGTGTTTACGCGTCACTTCTTCCACCACCGCCACCGGAGGTTCGGTCAGGATGCTTAATGATGGCGTCACCACTTCGTATTTGTCGGCGCCAAATTCTTTTAATACTAGATAGGCTTCATTTTCCCAAGTGATCAGTACATCGCCGATGCCGCGTTCGGCGAAGCTGGTGGTTGCGCCGCGCGCGCCGGTGTCCAGCACCGAGGTGTTACGGTAAAGTTTACTCAGGAATTCCTTGGCGGCTTCTTCACTGTTGGCGTTGTGCTTGAGCGCGTAAGCCCAGGCCGCCATATAATTCCAGCGCGCGCCGCCCGAGGTTTTAGGGTTAGGGGTGACGATGCCGACGCCGGTCTTGATTAAATCGTCCCAATCCTTGATTTTTTGCGGATTGTCCTTGCGCACCACGAATACAATGGTGGAAGTGTAGGGCGAGCTGTTATTGGGCAACTGGCTTTGCCAGTTTTGCGGCAGCAATTTGCCGCGAATGTACAGTTGATCAATGTCGTAGGCCAAGGCTAGCGTTACCACGTCGGCTTCTAAACCATCGATTACCGCGCGCGCCTGTTTGCCGCCGCCGCCGTGCGATTGGTTGACGCTGACATGATCGCCGGTTTTAGCTTGCCAGTATTTGCCGAAGGCTTCGTTGTATTCTTTATACAGTTCCCGGGTGGGGTCGTAGGATACGTTCAACAGATTGAGTTCGGCGGCCCAGGCTGGGGTGTATAAGACTACGCCGAGCGCCAGCGTCTTGAGAATTTGGGTTAAGTTTTTTTTCATGTTATGGACTCCTAGGTCATAAAATGTATGCACGTTTAGGCGCGGGGACTGAGGTTAATGAGTAATCCTAGGTGAAATTTCTGCCGTAAAAAATTTCCTCCATCTCGTCGTGCAGCATGTCCTGAATTTCATCTTTTTCGTCTTCGGTGAAATTGCTTTCCTTTTCAAACAGGTAGTTTTCCAGTTCGGTTTCCTTCAGCATCATTTTGGTGTGAAAGATGTTTTCCTGGTATACGTTCACGTCGATCATTTGATACAGTTCCTTGGTGCTTTCGGCAATGTAGTTCTGAATCGAGTTAATTTTATGATCAATGTAGATTTTTTGGCCGGAGACGTCGCGGGTAAAGCCGCGTACGCGGTAGTCCATGATGACGATGTCCGACTCGAAACTGTGTATCAAATAATTCAAGGCCTTCAGCGGTGAAATTTGGCCGCAGGTGGAGACGTCGATGTCCGCGCGGAAGGTGCAAATATCGGTATCCGGGTGGCTTTCCGGATAGGTGTGCACCGTGATGTGGCTTTTGTCCAAATGCGCCAGGATGGTGTCCGGAAGGGGGCCAGGCGATTCGGAATTCATGCCGGCCGGAATGACCGCGCCTTCTGAAATCAGCATGGTGACGCTGGCGCCTTGCGGATCGTAATCCTGATGGGCGATATTTAGTATTTGCGCGCCGATAATATTGGCCACGTCTTTGAGTATTTGCGTCAACCGTTTGGCGTTGTAGGCTTCGTCGATGTATTCGATGTAAGCTTTTTCCTGTTCCTTGGGCGCGTAACAAACATCATAAATGTTGAAACTTAGAGATTTTGTTAGGTTGTTAAACCCATGTAATTGTAATTTGCTCAAAGACTTAACCCTCAATCACTTCATAATCATGACTAATTTCCACCCCCGCCTTGCTCAACATAATAGAGGCGGAACAATATTTTTCGGCGGAAAGTTTAACGGCGCGCTCAACCGCGGCGACAGGCAGGTTATGTCCAGTTACCTTGAAATGTAAATGGATTTTACTGAACACACTGGGGACGGCGTCCACGCGTTCCGCCCTGAGTTCTGTCACGCAGGAAGTTATCCGGTGCCGGCCTTTGTCCAGAATATCCACCACATCAAAGGATGAACAGCCGCCAAGGCCGACTAAAATCATTTCCATCGGCCGTATGCCGATGTTACGTCCGCCATGATCCGGGGGGCCGTCCATCACTACGGCGTGGCCGCTGCCGGCTTCGCCGACAAACATGCGACCATCTATCCATTTAACAGTTGCTTGCATAAACATTTCCAATCATTAAGGTCCATATTAAATTTTACAACGCCAACGCTCGTTGCATTCATTTTTTTTTATGATATTTTATAAGCAAATAAGTGATTATCTTTTTCAAAAGGATGTAGTGGCCCCATGAACTCAGCAAAAAATTCCAAAATTTCCGCCGAGGCGCTGGCCGCGCTATTGCATCATTGCCATGTACGCACCTATCCCGGCAAGGTTACGGTCATTCGGCCCGGCGAAATTGGCGACAAATTATTAATGGTGTTGGAAGGTTCGGTCACCGTTAGCCTGGAGGATGAAAACGGACACGAATTGATCTTGAGCTATTTGAAGCAATATGATTTCATTGGCGATATCGGCGTATTCAAGGCGTTCGAGAAGCGCTCGGCCTTTGTGAAAACCCGCGGCCGCTGTCAAATGGCTGAAATCAGCTACGAACGTTTTCGGGTGTTGTTGCACAGCGATTTGCGCGAATACGCGGTGGAATTGTTGATGAAATTGGGTGAGCAATTGTCCAACCGCCTGTTGTCCACTAACCAAAAATATCAAAATTTGGCGTTTTTGGATGTGGAAGAACGTATTGAGAACACCTTGTTCGATTTATGCAAGGAGCCGGACGCCATTACCCACCCGGACGGCATGCAGCTGCACATCACTCGGCAGGAAATAGGCCGCATCGTGGGTTGCTCGCGGGAAATGGCCGGCCGCGTGTTAAAGGAGTTGGAAGGCCGGGGCGTCATCAGCGCGCATGGTAAAACCATCGTGGTATTCGGGGCGCGCTAGGGAAGAATCGGTTTCTCGCGCTATTCGCTTTCCGTGACCAACACGCCAATGCCGTTTTTTTGCAGCAGTTCTTTGATGCTGGTGACGCTGGAAGGATTGTTATAAGGGCCGATTTTGACCCGGCGCCAAACGCTGGCGCCAATCTTGGCGGTTTCGATTTGCGATTCTATACCCAGTTCCGCCAGCTTACGTTTTAAGCGCTCGGCTTCCTCCTGCTTTTGAAACGAACCCGCTTGCATGATGTATTTGACAGGCTTGGACTTGCCTACGAATTCCTCGCGTTCTCGGGTTTGAATTTCATAATCCGGCACCACGGTCTCGGAGTCGGGCAATATGGTGTAAAAATCAAAACGCGGAGCTTCCTGTTGCGCAGCAGGAGTTTGCGCCGGGGGCGTTTTGTCCGCTTCAGCCGCGGATTTTGAACTCGAATTTAAACCCGGCAACGGGAGCACTTGCTTCAATTCTTCCTGTAATTCCTCGCGCAGGCGTGGAACGGATACTTCAGCGCCGCTCCAGGCGCGCAGAAGAATAGGCAGTTTGGTGAATAAAATTTGCGCCAGAAATCCAAACACGGCGATGAGCGCGGCCACAACTAACCAGCGCCACGCCGGCGGGCGGGCGGGCGCCTGTTTTCCTGCGTGGTAGCGGCCGCTGTTTGTGGCGGCGCGGTGTTTGTAGTCTCTACTAGCCATCAAGTTTAAGCGTGGAAACAGGTTGAAAGTGTGGCGCTAATGTTTACAGTTTAACTTAATTCACGCCGCATCAATGTGGCGCGCGCATAAAAAAGCAGGGCTAGCGTTCGCCGAATAGGGCCGAGCCGACGCGCACCCAAGTGGCCCCTTCCATAATGGCCGCCTTTAAATCTCCGCTCATGCCAAACGAAAAAGTGTTTAACTTAATATTATGCATTTGTTCCACCGCCTCGCGTAGACGCCGGTAAGGTTGGCGCTGGCGATGGTAATTATCCTCCGGGGCCGGAACCGCCATCACGCCGCGCAAACTTAAGCCCGGCAATTGCCCGACGGCGGCGGCCAACTCCGGCAATTCATCCAGCTCGACCCCGGATTTGCTATCCTCGCCGCTGATATTCACTTGCAGGCAGATATTCAGCGGCGGCAGGAAATCGGGGCGCTGCTGGCTTAGGCGCTCGGCGATTTTGAAGCGATCCACGCTATGCACCCAGGTAAAATGTTCAGCGATAGGCTTGGTTTTGTTCGATTGAATCGGACCTATAAAATGCCAAGTGATGTCGAAAGCCCCTAGGCGCTCTTGTTTCGACAAGGCTTCTTGTACATAATTTTCGCCGAAATGGCGTTGCCCCAGCCGGTATAGATTGGCGATATCGCGGCTAGGCTTGCTTTTACCGACCGCGAGCAAGTTCACGCTTTCCCGCGGCCGGCCGGCTATGCTCGCGGCATGCCGGATTTGGCTAAGCACGCGCTGATAGCGTTCCTCCGATTCGCTCATGCGATGTTACGCTTATTGGCGAAAAAACGGGAACAAAACAGGCCAATCTCGAACAAAAGCCACATCGGCACCGCCAGCAAGGTTTGCGACAATGCGTCCGGCGGCGTTAAAAACATGGCAATCACAAACGCGCCGACAATGACGTAGGATCGCTTTTCCGCCAGGCTTTGCGGGCTAATCACCCCAAGCCACACCAAGACGATGGTAATGATCGGTATCTCAAACGATAGGCCGAAGGCGATAAACATGGCCAGTACAAAATCGAGATAGGCGTTGATGTCGGTCATGACCGCCACGCCGGCCGGCGCGTTGGAGGTCAAATAGCCGAATACCGCCGGAAATACCAAAAAATAGGCGAACGACGCGCCGGCATAAAATAACAAAGTGCTGGCCACCATTAACGGCAGTATCATTATTTTCTCGTGCCGATACAGGCCGGGAGCGACGAAAGCCCAAAATTGATACAGAATGTAGGGTGCGGATATAAAAACCGCCACCACGAAAGCTAGTTTGAACGGAGCGAAAAACGGCGAAGCCACGTCAATGGCGATCATGCTGCTGTTTTTCGGCAGATGGCGCAACAAAGGTTCGGCAAAATAAGCGTAAATTTGGTTGGCGTAATAGGCGCAGCCAATAAAAACCGCCAGTACGCCAAAAATCACGCGTAATAGCCGGTTGCGCAATTCAACCAAATGGCTGAAAAACGTCGATTCCTCAGCGGCGGGATTAGGTATTCGGTTCATGCGGTTTGCCGGGCGATTGGGCTTCCGGCTCTACGGCGGCAAGGGTTTCGGCGATGTCGCGCTCGGTTTCGTCGAGTATATTCCTTAATTCGGATTCTTCTCGCCGCAGCATTTGCCGCACTTCCTCGGCGTACAGCTCCTGTTGAATCTCCGCCTTCACCGACGCGCTGATCTGGCGCAGCCGCCCCAGCCAAAAGCCGGCCTCGCGCGCGGCTTTCGGCAATTTGTCCGGTCCTAGCGCTAACAAAGCCACTAGACCTACCATCAATAATTCCGAGAAACCCACTTCAAACATAAAGCTTAATGCGGCTCTTGTTCTTTATGTTTGACTTCGCCTTCGATAGCATCCTTGCTTTCGGGCGCGGCGTTATCCTCGCCCTCCTTGATGGCGTTGCGAAAACTTTTAATGGCGTCGCCAAGGTCGGCGCCGACATTTTTCAGGCGCTTGGTGCCGAACACCAAAATAACAATCGCCAGAACGACTAATAAATGCGGAATGCTAAATCCCATGATACCCCCTTAATCCTAGGATGGACGTTGCTCTTTTTCTTGCAACCCGGATAAGCCGAAGCGGCGGCCCAATTCTTCCAATACCTGATCGGGACCTAAATCCAGCGCCGCCAGCATAACTAGGCTATGAAACCACAAGTCGGCCGTTTCATAGACAATTTTTGACTTATCGCCGTCCTTGGCGGCGATAATGGTTTCCGCCGCTTCCTCGCCGACTTTTTTAAGTATGTGATCCAGGCCTTTGGCGTAAAGGCTGGCGACATAGGAGTGTTCGGCGGATTGCGTCTTGCGCTGCTCCAGTACCGCGGCTAATTGTTGTAATACGTCGCTCATTCAACGATGCTCAAGCTGATATGTGAAAAATCATACCACATTGCCGGCCAGGCAAAAAAAAACCTCCGTTCGCCTTAATGCGGACGGAGGTTGGAAAACAAGCGGAGTGTGATTGAGGAGGTTTCCGCTCGATATTACAACACCAGGAGGTAGTTACAATTCATGTAGTAAGAGCCGCCAACGCAAGGAAAGTTTGACTAATCGGCTCTAATAGCAAAAAATGGCGTTTTGCCGGTAATGCTTGAATCGGTTTCAAGCTAACGTTGGGCTATCGTGAAAATCTGCTATTGACAAAATAGAGATTCTATTGTTGCTTCGTTGGTGAGTACTATACAGCAGAAAAAAAAGTTTACAATAAGGCTAAAAAAAATTATTTGTAAACATTCGAGAAACAATTAAAATAATAACTAGGCGCGCCAAGGCTTTAATCTAGGACGCGCCGGAAAACTGATATAAAAAAACGAATGCCTCCTGTTTTTAACGCTTATACAACAATAACTTACACCCTGAGCTTTAGTCGGGACGGAAAGTATGAGTTCAGGCTGGTCCATGCAGGCGTGATTCGGAAAAAAGGGCGTGGCCCACACACTTTATTAGGCGTTAGAGGAGAGCTGGATGGATAAATTAACCAGCATGAATGTGTTTGTTCGCGTGGCAAAGGCGGGTAGTTTCGCCAAGGCGGCGAAAGACTTGGACATTTCCCGAGCGATGGCGACCAAGCATATCATGCAGTTGGAAAGCGAATTGAACACGCGTTTGTTTAATCGCACTACCCGCAGCTTGAGCTTGACCGAGGCCGGAGAGGAATATTTAGAGCGTTGCCAGCAAGTGTTGCTGGATGTGGAGGAAATGGAGTCGGCAGTAACCAAGCTGCAAACCGAACCGCGAGGCGTGTTGAAAATTCATGCGCCGCCGGTGATTGGGGCCACGCACATCGCTCCCGGATTGACCGAATACTTGAAATCCTTTCCCGATTTGTCGGTGGAAATGGTGTTGAAAGGCGGCCAAGTGGATTTGATCGACGAAGGCGTGGATATTGCGATTTACCTGGGGCAATTGAACGACACCAGTCTGGTGGCGCGCAAATTGGCCAATTCGTCGCTAGTGGTGTGCGCTTCGCCGGAATATTTGAAGCTCCACGGAGAACCCAGGGACCCGGAAGACTTGGAAGACCACAGCTGTTTAATCAATTGGGCGATACCGCCGCGCAACAAATGGCGATTCAAGGGCATACTCGGCGACCGCACGATAACCGTCACCGGACGCATGCAAGCCAATATGGCCGACCCCATCCGTAACGCCGCCGTCAACGGCCTGGGGCTGATCATGCTGCCAAAATATATCGTCGGCGGCGATATTGAGACCGGCCGATTGAAAGTGGTCATGGAGCAATACGGCATCTCCCCGTTGGAAGTTTACGCGGTGTACCCGCACCGCAAGTATTTGTCGGCCAAGGTTAGATCATTTCTGGATTTTATTCAGCAATGGCTGCCGCACCGCATCGGCATGGACCCGCCGTGACGGCGGATGCGCGCGATAAATGGGACAATTGCTATTTGGGACGGGAAAGCGCGGATTTCGACTCTGTCTGCGACGTATTGTCCCGGCATGCGTTTCTCCTGCCCGCCCAGGGTCTGGCCTTGGATTTAGCCTGCGGCCACGGGGCCAACGCCTTATGGTTGGCCCAGCAAGGACTTGAGGCGGAGGCTTGGGATATTTCGGCGGTAGCGGTGGGGCGGCTGCGTGCGGAAGCCGCCAAACGCGGACTCCGCGTCAATGCCAGCGCTTGTGATGCAACCGCTACGGCATGGCCGGCCGCGCGCTATGACGTTATCGTCGTTAGCCGCTATTTAGAGCGTTCACTCTGCGGCATCATCATGCAAGCCTTAAAACCGGGCGGTTTGCTGTTTTACCAAACCTTTATCCGCGACAAACTTGACCCTTCAGGACCCGGCAACCCGAATTATTTGCTGGAGACGAATGAATTATTGCGCTTGTTCGCGCCGCTAACCGTGCTATATTTTGAAGAGTACGGCCGCGTCGGCGATTTAAGCCGCGCCAACCGCAACGAAGCCTGTTTAGCGGCGCTAAAGCCGTTAATTTAATTCGTTTGCCGGCCGAGAATAATCAACTCACGTTCAACCTCAACACAGGAGAACCCATAATGATTGAAAATCTGGAGCCTAAAGCCGCTTGGGAATTGTTGCAAAACAACCCAAAAGCGGTTTTCATCGATGTACGGACTAGCATTGAACACAGTTTTGTCGGCCATCCGCCAAAAGCCATTTCCGTGCCGTGGAAAGAATTTCCCGGCATGCAATTAAACGGCCAATTTGTCGAGCAGGTGCAACAACATGCCCCGGATAAAACCGCGCCGGTACTATTGCTCTGCCGTAGCGGCGTGCGCTCGGTGGAAGCGGCCAAGGCGTTGGAGGCGGTAGGCTACCAGCATTTGGTCAACATTGTGCAGGGCTTTGAAGGCGCGCTGGACGCGGATAAGCATCGCGGCACTATCGACGGCTGGCGCTTTCATGGTTTGCCGTGGGAGCAGAGTTAAGCTATTTTATTGGTTGAGTATACCGAGTTCGGTGAAAGTATTCGGTTAATATCAGCCCGACCAGTCGGCGATTTCCAGGCAATCCGGCAGCCCGAAGGTACGATTGAGCTTAGCGACTTGTTAAAGTACGTAGTGAAATCAAACGCATGTAGCTTACAATAAAAGGCAAACACTTTCATAGGCTTCATAAACTCCGATTACAATGACACTAATCGGAGCTACGCGGCAAATATCTGTTATAGGTAGCGGCGACCTGGTTCTGGACTTAACATGATAAGCAACACCACTAATTAAATTTTGAATTTGTTTATTGGCATATATACACCCTATTCGGGATAAAAACCCGAAACAGTGGCTTGCTCAATCGACCACGGACATTCAGGCGGGAAAGTGTCTGTTTCAAGCCCGGTTTCGTTGGCGGCTTTGAGTATGGCAAGCTGGTAGGCATCGAGCATGATTTTATCAATTTCAGATTTTAAACCTGGATTGTCTATAAAAATCCTTTGGAATTGCAGGCGTTGTTCATCAATACTAAGCTTCCAGCTTCTACCGCGCCGAGCAGGCTGATATTGCCATTTAAGCATGTGCAATAACAAGATTGTTAAACGGCTTTCGAGCGCTCTCTTTTCGCTTCGACCCATTGTTTCAACCTCTTCAATCAAATTTTCCATATCAAGCTCCGATAAACGTCCGGCTCTTAATAGCGCGGCCTGCTCCTGAGTCCAGCCATAGAAATCTGTATTGTAATCAATCATTGGTATATATCGTATGGTTAATCGGCCAAAGCTTAATAAATTCAGATTCCGCCGGCGCTAATCCGAGCAACGCGAGCTAAACCCTCAACTTTTATGCAAAAAATTCCGCAATAAATCATGCCCGTGTTCGATTAATATCGACGTCCTCATGACACCCGCATTACTGGCGGCAAATGGTTTTCACGATTTTAAATAATTGTGACCTTAGTAACAGTGATTTAAATAATTAAGCATAAGGAAAGGATTTGCACATCGGGGCGTATATTCCCGAGTTAGGCTTACACCAATCCAAGTCTGGCAAAATTTTTAGAAAATCGACAGCCTGTTAAGTTACAAGCCGGTAAGTTTTATTGCCTAGCTCATTTATTAAATTGTTCTGACTTCGTTGAGAAGGTCGGGATGCCGTTCAAGTAGTTTAAATAGCTTAACTAACGCTAAAGACGGCTTGGTTTTCCCATTCTCATAGCGGGAAAAAGCATTAACTCCGCCACCGAAAATCTCGGCGGCTTCCCTTTGGTCGAGCGCTAGTTTTTTGCGTACAGTGGCAATGAAATCCGGATCAACAATCGATGCATTCACTTGTTTGTTGAATTCAAGCATCAGACTCATCGTGCGTCGTGATTCCTCTTCCGCCAAAATGGATTCGTCGCATGCAGGACAAAATTCGCCCATCACTGCCGGGATAATGGTCGATTCACCCTTATAAATATACGCTATGTCGCGTGTGTCAAAAACCAGTTCCGCCGCCGCGCAAGATGGACATTTCATGTTCATAGCTCCTTAAAGGACACGATGAGTACGTCATCAATGATCGTGAGTTTCAAATAGACTTCCCCAGCCGGTGTGCTGGGCCGATACACATCTTGCCAAATCCGATGGTCAACGTGTGTCGTCATGCTTTTGTAAAAATCCGCCGAAGTCAAGGCCATCACCACAGCAATCATGCCGTCGAAATCAAACCCTAATGCCGCGCCGCCTTCACGGGCTGCTTTCGTTGTGCGTACCTTGCCATCCTTGAGCATAGCCTTGACGACTGACAACTTACAGTGAGGCGTACTTTTTATCATAGGCTTATATTAACCTATTAGGTTGTTTGTTTCAACAGTCCCATACTCTTAAGGTTGCATTTTTCTTGACTGCTGCCGCTGACTAGGCTCAAACACAAGTGGTCTATTTTCGACCCTCAACCCTTATGCAAAAAATTCCGCAATAAATCATGCCCGTGCTCGGTTAATATCGACTCCGGGTGAAATTGCACGCCTTCTATGGGCAAGGTTTTATGCCGCACACCCATGATTTCATCCATGTCGCCGACCGCGTCTTGGGTCCAGGCAGTGATTTCCAGGCAATCCGGCAGGCTGTTCTGTTCTATGACCAAGGAATGGTAGCGGGTGGCGGTGAACGGGTTGGACAGGCCTTTGAACACGCCTTGGTGATGATGATACACGGCCGAGGTTTTGCCGTGCATGATGCTTTTGGCGCGGATGATGTTGCCGCCGAAGGCGTAGCCTATGCTTTGGTGGCCCAGGCAAACGCCGAGTATCGGAATTTCACCCGCGAAGCGGCGGATGGCTTCCACCGAGACGCCGGCTTCCTTGGGGGTGCAGGGGCCGGGGGATATGACTAGCCGCTCCGGCCGCAAGGCGGCGATTTGCGCTAGCGTCAATTCGTCGTTGCGCGCCACGGTTACTTGTGCGCCCAGTTCGCCGAAATATTGCACCAGATTGTAGGTAAACGAATCGTAGTTGTCGATCATTAACAATTTGACGCCGCTCACGCCTTTCCTCCCAGGCCGGCTTCGGCCATGCTGGCGGCGCGGAACACCGCGCGGCCCTTATTCAAGGTTTCTTCCCATTCGTTCAGCGGTATCGAGTCGTAAACGATGCCGGCGCCGGCTTGTATGTACAAGTGTTTGTCCTTGACCACCGCGGTGCGGATGGCGATGGCGGTGTCCAGATTGCCGGACCAGGAAATATAGCCTACCGCGCCGGCATACACGCCGCGCTTGACCGGCTCCAGTTCGTCGATGATTTCCATGGCGCGGATTTTCGGCGCGCCGCTAACCGTGCCGGCCGGAAAAGTGGCCGCCAGCACGTCAAAGGCGGTTTTACCGGCTAGCAGGCCGCCGGTGACGTTGGATACGATATGCATGACGTGTGAATAACGTTCTATCACCATTTTGTCGGTCAGCGTCACGCTGCCTATGGCGGCCACCCGGCCAACGTCGTTCCGGCCGAGGTCGATCAACATTAAATGCTCGGCGATTTCCTTAGGGTCGGCCAGCAGTTCTTGCTCCAAGGCCAAATCTCGCTCAGGCGTCGCGCCGCGCGGGCGGGTGCCGGCGATAGGCCGCACGGTGATCGCGCCGTCTTCGGCGCGCACCAGAATTTCCGGCGAGGAGCCGACGATATGAAAATCGTCCAGGTTCAGGTAAAACATATACGGCGACGGATTCAAGCAACGCAGCGCCCGGTATAAATCCAAGGGCGCGGCTTCAAACGGTATGCTCATGCGTTGCGACAATACTACTTGCATGACGTCGCCGGCGCTGATGTATTCCTTAGCCTTCAGTACCGCCGCTTCAAAGCCGGCTTGGGTGAAACCCGATACGAAGTCAGCCTCGGATACCTGCCGTACCGGACGCGGTTGGGCGTGAATGATTTGTTCGCGCAAACGTTGCGCCAGGTCGTCAAGGTAAAGGCGGGCGGCGGTTAGTGCGTCCGCTTGACTGGCCGGGTCCACATGCGTCAACAGCAAAAGTTTGCCGTTTAAATTGTCGAACACTAGTAAATTGTCCGACACCATCAACAAAATGTCCGGCGCGCCTATGGGGTCCGGTTTGGCGGGGCCGCGCAGGCGCGGTTCGATATACGCCACGGTTTCGTAGCCGAAATAGCCGACTAGGCCTCCGCTAAAGCGCGGCAAGCCGGCCACCTCGGGTGCGCGGAATTGTTGGCGGAATTCGTCCAGCCATTGCAAGGGTTGCGGGTGGGTGAAAATTTCGTCCGCCAGGCCATCACGCTGCAAGCGGATTTCAAAACCGCTAATTTTGATCCGGGTGGCGCAGGGCAGCCCGATAATGGAATAGCGGCCCCATTGCTCGCCGCCATGCACGGATTCAAACAAGTAAGAATACGGCGCGTCGGCCAATTTTAGGTAGGCGCTGAGCGGCGTGTCCAAATCGGCCAATACCTCGCGTCCGACCGGAATACGGTTGTAGCCTTGGCTGGCGTAATGATTGAATTGCTCGGGGGTCATGGCGGTTCTCTAGGCGTTACATCGGCATGCTATCGGGTAAACGTACATTGTACCCCGTTTTAAAACCACTCGGGAGATAACCACTCGGGTTATCTCCACTCGCGTTATCGCCCGAGCGATTATAATCCTCGGGGACTACAATTCTATGCGAATGCCCAACTCAATGACTCGGTCAACCGGAATTTTGAAATATTCGATGGCGCTGGCCGAATTATGCGTTAAAAATTTAAACAGCGGCCGGCCCCATTTCGGCATAGGGCTGTAACGGCGGAAAGACAAACGTTCGCTGCCGACAAAGAAGGAAACGGTTTTCGGGTCTATCACCAATCCTTCATGGCTACACAAGCGCAGGGCGCGGCGTACGTCTTGCTCCTCCTGGAAGCCGAAATACAGTTTCACCCGGAAAAAACTGCGCTTCTTGCCGAAAGCGCGCACCTTGACCCGGTGCGCTTCGTCCACGTAAGGCACTTCCTTGGTGACGATGGTTAATACGATGACTTGTTCGTGCAATACGTGGTTATGCTCCAAGTTATGCAGCAATACCAAGGGCACCCCATGTACACTACGCGCCAAATAAATGGCGGTGCCATTTACCTGGGTCAATGGCGTGGCGCTGTAACGTTCTTCCAACTCCTCGAACAAAACGCGGCGTTCGTCCAGATATTTGAACAATAGTTGGCGGCCCTTGATCCAGATTTTCATCACCGTGAATAAAATCAGGCCGACCAATAGCGGCAACCAGCCGCCGCTAGGAATTTTTAGACAGTTCGGCAACAAAAATGACAGGTCTATCAACAGGAAAAAAGCCAAAAATCCGACGCTGGTGGGCGTGTTCCACTGCCATAGTTTTTGAATGACAATAAAAGCCAGTATCGTAGTGGTCATCATGGTGCCGGTAACGGCGATGCCGTAAGCCGAGGCCAGCGCGGACGAGCTTTTGAAGGTGAGCACCAGTACAAACACCGCTGTCATCAGTATCCAATTCACCGCCGGCACATAAATCTGCCCCATTTCATCGCCGGAGGTGTGACGTATGTTCATGCGCGGGCAATAGCCGAGCAGTATCGCTTGCCGGGTAATCGAGAACGCGCCTGAAATGACCGCTTGCGAGGCGATGACGGTGGCCAGCGTGGATAAAATCAGCAGTGGATACAAGGCCCAATCCGGGGCCATTAAATAAAAGGGGTTTTCTATGGCCGCCGGATTTAGGATCAATAACGCGCCTTGGCCGAAATAATTGAGCAATAGCGCTGGAAACACAAACCAGAACCAGGCTAAACGTATCGGCTTCAAGCCAAAATGCCCCATGTCGGCGTACAGGGCTTCCGCGCCGGTGATCGACAACACCACCGCGCCCATGATGACGAAGCCTTTCCAGCCGAGTTCGTACAAGGTGTGCAGGGCGTGATAAGGGTTGGCCGCCTGTAATACTTCCGGCGCCTTAAAAATATTCACCGCCCCCAGCAACGCCAATACCGCAAACCAAAAAATCATCACGGGTGAAAACATGCTGCCCATGGTGTGCGTGCCTTTGGCTTGCAATACGAATAACAAGAACAGCACCGCCATCGTTATCGGCAGTATATATTGATCCAATGTCGGGGCCATGATTTGCAAGCCCTCCACCGCACTGAGCACTGAAATGGCCGGCGTAATAATGCTGTCGCCATAGAACAGTGAAGCGCCCAGCAAACCGATGGTCATGATAAAAAAATGCAATTTCGGTTGTTCGCGGGAACCTAATAGCGCCAAGGCCATCAAAGCCATGATGCCGCCTTCGCCCTTGTTATCGGCGCGCATGATGAAAATGGCGTATTTTGTGGTTACCACCAAGGTCAACGACCAGAAGATTAGCGACAATACGCCGATGATGTGCGGTGGATCGATGCTCACGCCGTCGTGAAACACCTCCTTAACGGCATATAACGGGCTGGTGCCTATATCGCCGAACACCACACCTATGGCTCCTAGGGACAGCGCCAGGAGTTGTTCCTTGGAGTACGCGTTGTGCTTGTCAGACATGTAAATAATCCGAATAGTTGCGATGCAACCTAAAATTATGCCATCAAAAATGCGAACATTTTTACATAATTTTTATGAATCTTCTCAATATCGATACGGATTGCTTAAATGACGCGGCGCAATTTACAGTAAAATAACCCATTGTACTTTTTGTCAGTTCGCTTCCGGAGGCCTGTTGTCCGCCAGTTTTTTTAATTCCGTCGTCGGCCTTGACGCCGACCGGCGTGTGATTTCAATCGGCGACGCGCGGCAAAGACGGGTGTTGCTGCTGATGTTCGGCATTGCCGCCGTGCTGCATGTCGGGTTGTGGTATTGGCTGCGGCGTCCGTTAATGCAAGAATCTCCGCCGCCGCCGCAAATTATTCAGGTGTCGATGGTGACCATTCCGTCGCCGGCGGCACCGCAACCCGCGCCTATCACGCCGCCGCAACCGGAGCCGCCGAAGCCGCAACCGCTGCCCAAGCCGCCGGAACCCAAGGTTAAACCCGTGGTGAAGCCGGTAGTGAAAAAAACGCCGCCCAAGCCCGTGGACAACGCGCCGGCGCCTAAGGCGGCGGAAAGCGCGCCCGCGCCGGCGGTTGAAGCCGCCCTCCCCTCCAATGCGCCGCCGGTCAGCGCGCCGGCCGCGCCAGCCAGAACCGAGGAGGTGACCGAGGCGAGTTTCCGGGCCGATTATTTACAAAACCCCAAGCCGAATTATCCAATGACCGCGAAAAGCCGCGGCTGGCAAGGCAAGGTATTGCTGAGGGTGCTGGTTTCCGCCGCCGGGAATAGCGCGAAGGTGGAAGTAGAACGCAGCAGCGGGCACGAAATCCTTGACGATCAAGCGGTGGAAACAGTGAAAACCTGGAAATTCGTGCCGGCCAAGCGCGGGGACGCCCCGATTGAAAGTTCGGTGATTGTGCCGATTATTTTTAGCTTGTCTGATTAAAACTCTATAATAACAAACCAGGGAGACAGGAATGCCATCCATCGCCGCTCACGATTTAGTCATCAATGCCACGCTGTATATTTTGCTGGCTTTTTCATTGATCACTTGGACTTTAATATTTTTCAAGATTTGGCAAAACGCAAAAAACAGCCGCGGCAACAAACGCTATAACGATGCGTTCTGGGAAGCGCCGGATTTAAACGCGGCGCGCCAATTGCCGGCGGATTTGGCGGTCGGCCCGAAGGCGCGCATCGCCGCTTGCGGCTTCCGTTGGCTGGACGAATCCCAACATCCGCGGACCCAAAACAGCTTGCGTTTTAAGGGCGAGCCCCTGGATCTGCTGGCGCAAACCTTGCGCAAGCAAACCCAGGAGGAGCAGCGGCAAATGGAAACCGGCTTGACCATGTTGGCCAGCATAGGCAGCACCGCCCCGTTCGTCGGCTTGTTCGGCACCGTGGTGGGCATTATGCACGCCATGCATCATATCAGCGAAACCGGCTCGGCCAGTTTGGACGTGGTCGCGGGCCCGATTGGCGACGCCTTGATCGCCACCGCCATCGGTATCGCCGTGGCGGTGCCGGCGGTGCTGGCCTATAACTTTTTTCAGCGTCGGGCCAAGCAGCAGCGGGCATCGCTGGAAAATTTCGTGGAGGGTTTTTTGCATATCGCCCTCGGTAACGACACTAACAAACAGTAAGAGGTTGCAGCATGGGGTTTAAAACCAATTCCGAGGACGATGACGCCGTTAGCGAAATCAATGTCACGCCGCTAGTGGATGTGATGCTGGTGTTGGTCATCATTCTGTTGGTGACCGCGCCATTGTTGACGCAATCGGTGCAAGTGAACCTGCCGAAAACCGAATCCACCAACCCGGACACCCAAAAACAACCGTTTCAATTGGGTATAGACGCGCAAGGCGGTATTACCTTGAACAAAAACGGCATGACCGATCTCGGCCAATTGGAGGTCAGTTTGCGCAACGAATTTGCGCATGACCCAGAGTTGACGCTGCATATTTATGCCGATAGCGCGGTCAATTATGGCCGGGTGGCCGAAGTGATGGCATTGGCGCAGCATATAGGCATTACCAAGCTGGCGTTCGTATCCACTCAAAAATAAGCCGCTTTCACGCATATTTTTTGACAAATTGATATCATTTGCTATTAATCGTTTTTACTTATTTTTCCTGAGCCGTAAGAGTTACCGACATGCGCGACGCTTCTCCGCAAACCGTTTATTTGCGTGATTACACCCCCCCGGAATATTTAATCGACCGGGTTGAACTGGAGTTCGATTTAGATGCGCACGACACCCGGGTGCAAGCGAGTTTGCATGTGCGCAAAAATCCGCAAGCAGACAATACCGCCGCCCTGCGGCTGTTCGGCGAGGAATTGGAGTTAGAGTCCATCAGCCTGGATGGCGTGCCTTTAAACCCGCCGGATTTTCAATTGGATGCGGAAGGCTTGACCATACTCCGTTTGCCGCAAGACCGGCCGTTTGTGGTGCGCATTCACAACCGCATTAGCCCGGCCGCCAACACCGCGCTGGAGGGCTTGTACTTGTCCAGCGGCATGTTGTGCACGCAGTGCGAGGCGCAGGGGTTCCGCAAGATCACGTGGTTTTTGGATCGCCCTGACGTGATGAGCCGTTTCACCACCACCTTGCGCGCCGACAAAAGCAAATATCCGGTATTGCTGTCCAACGGCAACCGCGTCGCCGGCGGCGAATCGCCGGATAACCGTCATTGGGTCACGTGGGAAGATCCCTTCGCCAAACCCAGTTATCTATTTGCTTTAGTCGCCGGTCAATTGGCGTGCGTCACTGACCGTTTCATCACCGTCAGCGGGCGCGAGATCAGTTTGCGCTTGTACGTGGAAAGCCACAATCTGGACAAATGCGCTCACGCCATGCGTTCCTTAAAAAACGCCATGGCTTGGGACGAACGCGCCTACGGCAGGGAATACGATCTGGATTTGTATATGATCGTCGCGGTGGACCATTTCAACATGGGCGCGATGGAGAACAAAGGATTAAATATCTTCAACACCAAGTTCGTGCTGGCCAAGCCGGAAACCGCCACCGACAGCGACTATGAGCACATCGAAAGCGTCATCGGTCACGAATACTTTCACAACTGGACCGGCAACCGCATCACCTGCCGCGATTGGTTTCAGTTAAGCCTGAAAGAAGGCTTTACCGTATTCCGCGACCAGCAATTCAGCGCCGACCAAGGTTCGGCCGCGGTGAAGCGCATCGGCGACGTGAACAATCTGCGCACCCGTCAGTTCGCCGAGGACGCGGGGCCGTTGGCGCATCCGGTGCGGCCGGAAGCCTATATTGAAATCAATAATTTTTACACGCTGACCGTGTATGAAAAAGGGGCTGAAGTAGTGCGCATGCTGCACACCTTGCTGGGTGCGGAAGGCTTCCGCAAGGGCTCCGATTTATATTTTGAACGGCATGACGGACAAGCGGTAACTTGCGAGGATTTCGTGAAGGCCATGGAAGATGCCAATCAAACTGATTTTAGCCAATTCAGATTATGGTACTCGCAAGCCGGCACGCCGGTGTTGGATGTGGTTCAGGATTATGACGCCGCCGCCGGCGAGCTTAAGCTGACTATCAAGCAACATTGTCCACCTACGCCTAATCAGCCGATAAAACAGGCGTTCCATATTCCGGTGAAAATAGGCTTGCTGACGGCGGACGGCTCTATAGCCCCGATACATTATCAAGGGCAAACGCTTAGTGAAACCACTTTGCATTTAACCGAAGCCGAGCAGACCTTTAGTTTCAGCCAAATTCAACCTGGAACCGTGGTTTCGCTGCTGCGCGGTTTTTCCGCGCCGGTGATTTTGAACATGCCGCGCGACTTGCCGGAACTGGCGTTTTTATTGCGCCACGACAGCGACGCCTTTAACCGTTGGGAGGCCGGCCAGCAATTGGCATTGCAAACCATTTTCGGTTTGATTGAGGCGATACAAAACCGGCAAGAACTGACGCTGAATCCGATTTTAACCGACGCCTGGCGGCATGTGCTGCTGCAAAAGCTGGATGATTTGTCTTATCAAGCCCTGTTGTTAAGTTTGCCGGACGAAATTTATCTGGCTGGACAAATGCAGGTGGCGGATGTGGATGCCATTCATCAGGCGCGGGAATTTGTTAAAAAAACCTTGGCCAAGCTATTGCAAGATGAGTTTTTAACCGTTTATCAGCGCTATTTAAAAGACGAATCCGGTGATTTCAGCCCGGCCGCCATCGGCCGCCGCCGCTTGAAAAACTGCTGTCTGGGTTATTTGATGACGCTGGAAACGCCCCAAATTTATCAATTGGCCGAGCAGCAGTTCTACGGCGCCGGGAATATGACCGATCAGTTGGCGGCTCTCGGCGTTATCGGCAACAGCCAACATCCGGCGCGGGCGCGCAGCTTGGACAGTTTTTATCAACAATGGCGGCGCGAGCCGCTGGTGATCGATAAATGGTTTTCCTTGCAAGCTTGCGGCACTTTGCCGGATACTTTTGAAACCGTGCAAGGCTTGTTGCGGCATCCGGCGTTTGATTTGAAAACCCCGAACCGGGTGCGCGCCTTGATCGGCTCTTTTAGCCAATCGAATCCCGTCCATTTTCATGCTAAAAACGGCGAAGGTTACCGCTTTCTGGCCGATCAAGTGTTGGCTTTGAACGCCTTGAATCCGCAAATCGCGGCGCGCATGGTGGCCGGTCTGGCGCAATGGCGGCGCTATGACTCGGCGCGGCAACATTTAATGCGGCAAGAGCTGCAACGGATTATCGGTAGCGAGCATTTATCGAAAGATGTTTACGAAATCGCCAGCAAGAGTTTGGCGTAATCGTAACAATAACGTAAACTACGCGCACCCAATTGGGGATTTTAATTGGGCGGTTTTCAATTTAATTGATGCACACGACAAAAGTTTTATGAACCCACGTTTAGCTAGGGTGGAACGCAACACTCTGGAGACCCGCGTAAAAATCGAGATTAATTTGGATGGCGACGGCAAGTCCGCGCTGTTTACCGGTTTGCCGTTTCTGGAGCATATGCTGGACCAAGTGGCGCGGCACGGCGCTATTGATTTAACGGTCAACGCGGAAGGCGATTTGCATATTGACGCTCATCACACGGTAGAGGATATAGGCATCACGCTGGGGCAGGCCTTTGCCGGCGCGCTGGGGGATAAAAAAGGGCTCAACCGTTACGGCCATGCTTATGTCCCCTTGGACGAATCCTTGTCGCGGGTGGTGGTGGATTTTTCCGGCCGCCCCGGTTTGTTTTACAATGTGACGTTTACGCGCGGCATGATAGGTCAATTTGACGTGGATTTATTCCGCGAGTTCTTTCAAGGCTTTGTGAACCACGCCGGCGCGACCTTGCATATCGACAATTTGAAAGGCGGCAACGCACACCATATCGCCGAAACCGTATTCAAGGCGTTTGGCCGCGCGGTGCGAATGGCCATTAGCCACGACCCGCGTCTGGCGCACGTCATTCCTTCCACCAAAGGCAGCTTGTAAACCTGGGACTTCCAACACGCACATCCGCCTGACTTTATGATTATGTCGTCCGTCGCCGTTATCGATTACGGAATGGGAAATCTGCATTCCATCGCCAAAGCCCTGCAACACGTCGCCCCCGAGGCGGCCGTGCAGGTTACCGCCGACCTTAAGGTCATCGCCGCCGCCGACCGGGTGGTGTTTCCCGGTGTCGGGGCCATGCCCGACTGCATGCGCGCCTTGCGCGAATCCGGCCTGGACGAAGCCTTACGCGCTGCCGCCGCGGAAAAACCGTTATTGGGCATATGCCTAGGTATGCAAGCCTTGTTGACCGATAGCGAGGAAGGCGGCCTAGCCCCGTGTTTGAACCTGATCCCCGGCCATGTGCGCCGCTTTGGCTATCATTTGACCGGAGCGGACGGGCAACGGCTGAAGATTCCGCACATGGGCTGGAATCAAGTGCGGCAGCATGCGCATCCGCTGTGGCAGGGTATTCCGCAAGACAGCCGCTTTTATTTTGTGCATAGTTATTACGCCGCGCCGGACAACCCGGCGCATTGCGCCGCGGAAAGCGATTATCCCGCCCCGTTCGCCTGCGCGCTAACCCACGGCAAAATTTTTGCCGTGCAATTCCATCCTGAAAAAAGCCAAGCCGCGGGCTTGCGGTTGTTACGGAACTTTTTAGATTGGGATGGCCGTGTTTAACCCAAAAAGCCGCCGAGGCCGGCTTAATTATAATAACGACGTTAACCATTGAGAACTAGCTATGTTGCTGATACCTGCCATTGATTTGAAAGAAGGCAAATGCGTACGCTTGCGCCAAGGGCGCATGGAGGACGACACCGTATTCTCCGACGATCCGGTGGCGGTGGCTGGGCGCTGGATTGACGCCGGGGCCAAACGACTGCATTTGGTGGATTTGGACGGCGCTTTTGCCGGCCGGCCGCGCAATGCCGAGGTGATACACGCCATTGTGGACGCATACCCCGACATTCCGGTGCAAATCGGCGGCGGCATCCGTGACGAGGATACGATTCAAGCCTATCTGGAAGCCGGGGTGGAGTTTGTCATCATCGGCACCAAGGCGGTCAGCGAGCCGCATTTCGTGCGTGATATTTCCATCGAATTTCCGGGGCATATCATCATCGGCCTTGATGCCCGCGAAGGCAAGGTGGCGATAGATGGCTGGTCTAAGTTGTCGCGGCACGATGTGATCGACCTGGCGCAAAAATTTGAGGCCAACGGCGTGGCGGCGATTATTTATACCGATATTACCCGCGACGGCATGATGCAAGGCGTCAACGTAGAGTCTACCGCCAAACTGGCGCGCTCGATTCACATTCCGGTCATCGCCTCCGGCGGCATCACTAACCTGGACGATATACGCGCCTTGGGCGCGGTGGCGCACGAAGGCATCATCGGCGCCATTACCGGCCGCGCCATTTATGAAGGCACGCTGGATTTCAGCGTGGCCGAAAAACTTGCCGAATCATTTGGTTGAACTATGAGCCTGGCTAAACGCATCATCCCTTGTTTAGACGTTGATAACGGCCGAGTGGTCAAGGGCGTTAAATTCGTGGATATCCGCGACGCCGGCGATCCGGTGGAGATTGCCCGCCGCTACGACCGGGAAGGCGCGGACGAAATCACTTTTTTGGACATTACCGCCACCCACCACGACCGCGACACCCTGGTGCACGTCGTGGAGCAAGTGGCCGGCGAGGTGTTTATTCCGTTGACGGTGGGCGGCGGCATCCGTAGCCTTGAGGATATACGCCGCATGTTGAACGCCGGCGCGGACAAGGTCAGCATTAATAGCGCCGCCGTGCTTAATCCGGAATTCGTGCGTCAGGCCGCCGACAAATTCGGCGCGCAATGCATTGTGGTGGCAATAGACGCCAAGAAAGTCAGCGCCGAGGGCGAAGCGCCGCGCTGGGAATTGTTCACCCACGGCGGCCGCAAGCCCACGGGCATTGAAGCGGTAGGCTGGGCGGAAAAAATGCAGTCTTACGGCGCCGGGGAAATTCTGTTGACCAGCATGGACCGCGACGGCACCAAATCGGGTTTTGACCTGCCCTTGACCCGCGCCATTAGCGAGGCGGTGAGCATTCCGGTTATCGCTTCCGGCGGCGTCGGCGTGCTGCAGGATTTGGCCGACGGCATTTTGCAAGGCAAGGCCGACGCGGTATTGGCGGCTAGTATCTTTCATTTTGGCGAATACAGCATCGAACAGGCAAAACGGCATTTACAACAGAACGGGATCGAGGTAAGATTATGAGTTCAGCCGCATGGCTAGATGAGGTTGCCTGGACTGACGACGGTTTGATCCCGGTCATCGCTCAACAACATGACAGCGGCCGAGTAGTCATGTTCGCCTGGATGAACCGCGAAGCCTTGGCCTTAACCGTGCAAGAAGGTTACGCGGTGTATTGGTCCCGCTCCCGCCAACGCCTGTGGCGCAAGGGGGAGGAATCCGGCCACCGGCAACGGGTGATCGACATGCAGATCGACTGTGACGCCGACGTGATTTTGCTGCAAATCGAACAAGAAGGCGGCATAGCCTGCCACACCGGCCGCGCCAGCTGTTTTTACCGCGGTTTGGAAGACGGCGGTTGGCGGACTCGGGAACCCGTGCTGAAAGATCCCGAACATATCTATAAATAATCCCATCATGCCGGTGTAGCTCAGCAGGTAGAGCAGCGCACTCGTAACGCGAAGGTCGTAGGTTCGATTCCTATCTCCGGCACCATTAAAATTATATATATCAATAGCTTGTAATTTTTCGGCTACCCCATCTTTTTACCCTAAATTACCCAGTGGGTAAAATTATGATAATAACCTAAGCATAGTGGTAGATTCCACCTCATTTAACTTTTCTACTGCCTTGAGAAGTTCACCCACTTCGGCCGGAGAATAATGCACCGTGATATCACCATCAATGTGGTGCATCAAGGCTTTCCGAGTTTCCAAAGGTACTCCAGCCAATCGCAAGCGACGGGCAAAGGTGTGTCTCAAATTGTGAGGGCCCGATAAAATACCTTTGCCTTCCGGTAAGCCCGCTCTCGTCCAAGCTTTCTTCCAAGCCGTGTTATACATGCGATCAACTGGCTTTCCCCGATAACCAAAAACGTGCGTAGTTATCTTTCCTCTGCGCTCATCAATAATCATTTTGGCTACGGAATTCAGCACAATTAGGCATGGAGTAGCGTTTTTCGTGAACTCCCCCGGTACCAAGAAAACAGAAGTATCCATTTCAGGCACCTTCACCTCCCACTCCCAGCGAAGCTCACCTACAACCCTATCTCTAGCTCCAGTATTAACCGCAAACAGCGCCATTTGTACCAAATGCGGCGGTAATTCCTTGAAAAAACGCCGCTGCTCTTCGATTGTCAAGGGGTAAGGCTTCGCCGCATCTCCCCAATCAGGTTTTCTCAGTAATGGTGCTGACGGCAACCATGGTTGATTCTCGCTATCTCGCCAAACCCTAGTGGCCAACGTCAGAATTCGCCGAACAACAGCTAACTCACGATTCACTGTACCACTCTTTATGCCCTGAGCTCTTCTATGCTCGATATATGGTTGCAGAGTTCCCTGGTGAACTTGGTCAAGGGTTAAATGACCAATCCAGGCATCCAAATTTGCAAGACAAGTAGCGTCCCGATCTAAGCTAACCTTGTTTTCCTCCGTTAAAAATTTAGTGGCTGCTTCCCTAAAACTTCTAAACTTTGGCGTCGCTGCCAAGGTTTTTGCATGTGCTATGGCACGGTGGTATTCCGCTTTCGCTTCTCCTTGCGTGCTTGCCGTAAAGCGGTGGCGAACCCTTCCAACTCCGTCGATTCGCTTGTCGACGGAGCCTTTACCTGTTTCTTTGTCCCAGTACAGTCCAGGGGTTTTTGTTTTAGACATAAAGGTTTCTCCTCGCGAACCTTCACGTTGCGCGATACATATACATCAATGGCATGGTTCAAGTCAATCAAATCAAAGCCAACACCTGTTGCCCCGATCTTTATCTCATTAACTAACGGTCTGATTTCTCGTTCAAATAATGTACGGCCCATGCCGCAATAGTAAGCAGCTTCATCTAATCTTAAAATTCTTGGAGGAAACTGCATATTGGTTATAAGACATAGTTTCTATAAGCAAAAACAAATAACATTGTGTATCTAAACATCTCAAAATCTCATCAATGATAAAAAATGCTAATTTACTGTTACTTTTAATGCTTAAAAAGGGCTCTTTTTCCGTACCCCTTGATTTCGGAGTCATAAGCCAAGCGGTCGATCAGGGCGACAATGCAAGCGTCGTCGGTAAACACCGCGCCCATTCTACGAAGACCTTGTTAGTAGCGATGACTGTTTTTTTTGCACTCGTATCGGCGGATGATGAGTTCGAACAACAAGTTCGCGTGAAGATTTGGACAACGGAAAGCCCACTTCATCAATTAACAACAAATAGGCGCTTCGGTTTCTTGATTTGGCGCTTCGTGGCTGCGGGGCCCTGACAATTTCCCTTGTCAACGTTTCGCGAATCATCTCACGATGCACCACAGACACGACTAGGGAAAGATTGGTTCGCGTTATATTTTTCGTGTTGAACTTTGATAAACTATAATCAGTTAGCTGATCCTGACTTAATCGTTTACCGAGGGCTACACATGCCTCTTTAAAGATCGGTTAAAAGATCAACTACGCCGATTGCATTGGATTATGATTTAGCGTTATCTTTACTCGGTGCTTCTCATTGTTGTTGATTGAATTTAGGTAAATCTAGTTGAGTCGAGAAATCTCCTTTTTCAAGGTTTGCTTATAAACGATAAGTGCAAATCCGAAAGTCTTTTTGTATTGCTTATGCAGTTTATTGATTTTATTGGCATTATATTGAAAGCGAACTTGCTGCGAAGTACTTGTCACAGCATAACTTTGACACAAATTGAAATATGATAAAAATAATACGTTATGAAGATTTGGTAAATAAGTTAATCAACTATCTTGGGGTTACTTATGATACAACAGAAAAAAGAACTCAAAAAAACAGATTCAGCGAATCAAGATCATATATTAATAAGCGAGAACAGTACTCAAATAAAATACTGCCGCTTATACTTAATAGTATTGCAAAAAACGATAAAAGAGCACAAGAAATCATACAGCATATTCTCCAGGTTGTAGAAAGTGAGCTTATTTATCTTAATAATTTAAATTATTACACCGTATTGCCAGAAAAACAAATTAAAGTAGCTTTTTTTGTGTACTTATATTTGCCGCAACTTGTCGCAATATGGCATTTTTTTAACATAAATCACAATATGCTGGAAGTATTAAAAAGTTCGAGGCTATTTTTTCCGATAGTGAAAAATGGAAAGATTATCTCGCCAATGTTACTGCTAAAAGCTTATATTAGAAATAAATTCGTTTGGTCTGGAAAAATTGAAAATTATTTACAGGATCTAAAAAGTAAAAGAACACCACGATACCAAACAATTGATAGCTTAATTCGTTGGATGCGACATGAGGGTTTCAGTAGCTCAGAAGTCAATGAAACGGAAATAATATTTAAGACATCTGTTTTTATGAGTCATGTTTTTGAGGATTTGAAAAAAGAATTCAATACTGAGGAATTAATTAATATTATTAACTACTTTAACCAATGCATTTCTGTTATAGAGAAAATTGATTTTGATAAGCATCCCAGTGATGAGCATACATGTTTTGAAAAACTTATTGCATATCATTATGAGTTGCTTGAGTATGAATTGCGCTGTTTGCAATTAGATCAATCTGGATTTTTAGATAAAAATCGTAATCAAATTATGGAGCGGAGAAGAAGCCTTCGATATCATTTGTCTTATGAGCTGTTAAAGAATTATCTTAAGTTCTCAGAGCCAGAGAATATTGGTATCGATATTAATGACACCAATAAAGGTATGCTTCGATACTTAAGTAGAAATTCAGAGCTTCTTCAGTTTAAAGACAAACGGCATGAAAGTATCTGTGAGTCGATTAAATATATTGAATCAATTTTTAGTCCAAAATTAACTCACGATCCCCGCAAGTTTATTAAAATAAAACATTATTTTGATTTGCTGCCTAAGCAAAATGAAGCTAACATTAATGAAATAAAAAAAATAATCCTTGACTACTTCTGCTCTGTACACGACAAAACC
>CAIYSZ010000003.1 GCA_903928965.1 uncultured Pseudomonadota bacterium | reverse complement strand
TCGATGCGGCGCTAAAGCCTCCAGGGACGGATTCACGGCGTCTTGCGGCAGGCCGTACGGCGGCTCAAGCGCTTTAGGCCGACAGCCCCCACTTAAAGCACACCGTTAAAGCACAATAACAAGAAAAGCTAAAAATCAAAGCCGACAAAACCCAAGTCCCCAATCCCCTTGAGCTTGAGCCGCAAAAATTTCAATACCCAATACATACGGGCGAGCTAACAAGCTAAAATAAAGCCCATTATCTCGACGCTGACGAAGATTTGCGCAGCGTCAATGGTTTTAACCACAACCCAACCGACAATCCAATATGTCTACTATCGTAATCAAGCAAATGATGGCCGACAGCGGCGTCGCCTTCGGCACCAGCGGCGCGCGCGGTCTGGTTAGCCAAATGAACGACCGAGTCTGCGCGGCGTATACCTTGGCTTTTTTAGCGCACGCCGCCGGCGTTGAAACCGGCCCCATCGCCTTAGGCATGGATTTGCGCCCCTCCAGCCCGGATATCGCCCGCGCCTGCGCCGCCGCCATCATCCTAGCCGGACGCGAAGTCGATTTTCTTGGCGTACTACCCACCCCCGCGCTGGCACTGCACGCACTCACCCAAGGCCGGCCGGCGATCATGATTACCGGCAGCCATATACCGTTCGACCGTAACGGCATCAAATTTTACCGCGCCGACGGCGAAATCAGCAAAGCCGACGAAACCGCCATCGCCGAGGCCGTAATCGAACTGGACGACGCATTTACGCCGCTGGAAACATTGCCGGCAACCAACCTAAACGCCCTGCAAGCCTATATAGACCGCTACACCCGCCTTTTCAGCCCAGACTTGCTCAGCGGCCAACGCATAGGCGTATACGAACACTCCAGCGCCGCCCGCGATTGCCTAAGCCAAGTGCTGACAGCGCTGGGCGCGGAAGTCGTAGCGTTCGGACGCACCGACACCTTCGTGCCGATAGACACCGAAGCCGTGAGCCAAGAAGACCAGCAACGCGGACTGGATTGGGCGCGCGAATACCAACTGGACGCCATCATCTCCACCGACGGCGACGGCGACCGACCGCTACTCGGCGACGAACACGGCGTTTGGCTGCGCGGCGACTTGGTCGGCCTACTTTGCGCCAAATTCCTAGGCGCCGAAACCGTGGTCGCTCCGATCAGCTGCAATACCGCCATCGAAGCCAGCGGCTGGTTCAACCAAGTCATCCGCACCCGCATTGGCTCCCCGTTTGTTATCGCCGCCATGCAACAAGCCCAAGGCGCGGTCGCCGGCTTTGAAGCCAACGGCGGCTTTTTGGCCGGCTCAGGCCTGGGCGTGAACGGTTCGCCGCTGGCTCCCTTGCCGACCCGCGACTCCCTGCTGCCCGCGCTGGCCCTGCTAGCGCTGGCAAAACAACAAGAACAACCCCTGTCGGCCCTGGCCGCCGCCCTGCCGCAACGCTACACCGCCAGCGACCGCCTGCAAAACTTCCCAACCGCCGCCAGCGCCGCCCTATTGCAAGAACTGCGCGCGGAAAGCGGACGCCAAGCCTTATGGGGCGAAGAACTAGGCAAGCTGGAAAGCGTTAACGACCTAGACGGACTGCGCCTCACATTTAGCAACGGCGAAATTGTGCACTTGCGCCCCTCCGGCAACGCGCCCGAACTGCGCTGCTACGCCGAGGCCGACAGCCAACAACGCGCCCAGCGACTCGTGGCGCTGACGCTGGAGAAAATCGCGCGGACCGCCAACTAAATTTTTGAATTCAACGCCGTAATGACTGGAGTTTTTGAACGACATGCAACAATATCTCGACTTGCTGCGCCTTTTGCTAGCCGAAGGCCGACAAAAAGGCGACCGCACCGGTTGCGGCACCCTGTCGCTATTCGGCCATCAAATGCGTTTTGATTTAAGCCGGGGTTTTCCGCTAGTCACCACCAAAAAAGTGCACGTAAAATCCGTGATTCACGAACTGTTGTGGTTTTTGCAAGGCGACTCTCAACTGGACTACCTGCACCGGCATGGCGTCAGCATCTGGGACGAATGGGCCAATGAGCATGGCGAACTGGGGCCTATCTACGGCAAACAGTGGCGGCAATGGCGCGCCGCCGACGGCGCCTGCATAGACCAATTGGCGCAAGTGGTAGCGCAAATTCAAGTTAACCCCAATAGCCGGCGTTTAGTAGTGTCCGCCTGGAATGTCGGCGACTTGCCGGACGAATCCCTGACCCCGCAACAAAATGTCGCCAACGGCAAAATGGCGCTGGCCTCCTGCCACGCCTTGTTTCAATTTTACGTGGCGGACGGCAAATTGTCCTGCCAGCTCTACCAACGCAGTTGCGACGTATTCCTGGGCTTGCCATTCAACCTAGCCAGCTACGCCCTGCTGACCGAAATGATCGCGCAGCAATGCGATTTGCAAGCGGGCGAATTCGTCTGGACCGGCGGCGACGTGCATCTTTACCTGAACCACCTTGAACAAGCGCAATTGCAATTGCAACGCCACCCCTTGCCCTTGCCGCGTTTGTTGTTAAAGCGCCGCCCGGACAGCTTGTTCGATTACCGCTATGAAGACGTCGAATTGTTGGATTATCACTCGCATCCGCCGATCAAGGCCGAAATCTCGGTATAAGCCCTTGCACGCCGAAACCCGCTTATTGATGTTTCAACGCCTGGCGCAGGCCATACCCAACCCGGTCACCGAATTGGCGTACCGCACCCCGTTCGAGTTGCTCATCGCCGTGGTGCTGTCGGCGCAAGCCACGGATAAAAGCGTCAACAAAGCCACCGCCGGCCTGTTCGCCGTTGCCGACACCCCGCAAGCCATGCTGGCCCTGGGTGAAGACGGCGTGAAACAACATATTAAAACCATAGGCCTATATAACAACAAGACGTCCAACATCTTAAAACTATGCGCGGCCTTGGTCGAACAACACCAAGGCCAAGTGCCTAGCGAACGCGCCGCGCTGGAAGCGCTGGCCGGCGTAGGCCGCAAAACCGCCAACGTCATTTTGAACACCGCGTTCGGAGAACCGACCATCGCCGTGGACACCCACATTTTCCGCTTGGCAAACCGCACCGGCCTGGCCCCCGGCGCTAACGTGACGCAAGTTGAGCAAAGCCTGCTGCAAAACGTGCCGCCAGCCTATTTAAAGGATGCGCACCACCTGCTTATCCTGCACGGACGCTACACCTGCCTAGCGCGGAAGCCGCGTTGCGGAGAGTGCGTAATTAACGATTTATGCGAATTTAACACAAAGAATTTAACCTGAATATGCCATAATCTGGCCCCAAGCAAGGTAAGCTGAAACTTAAGCGCAGGCAGCGAAATCTTACTATTTTGTAACGACTCAGCGTAAAATTTGAATTAGCCTTTTTAAACCAGTAAATTGCTGCGAATGATGCGCTAAACTGCGTTTAGCGCATCCTATCAAGCAATTGTTTATTAAAGGTATATTTTGACGCTGAGCAGTTACACTATTTTTATAAAAAAAATTACCGCAACAGGAACTTATTATGAAAAAATTTACCCAATCCCCATTAACTGCCGCCATGGGCGCTTTAATGTTGACCGGCGTTAGCGCGCAAGCCGGCGCGGAGAGCAACCCGTTTGCGTTCACAGAATTGAACGGCGGCTACATGCAAGTCGCCGCCGACCTTAACAACAAAGTGTCCGAAGGCGGTTGCGGCAGCAACAACACTGCCTCAGCGGCGAAACCGCAAGCTAAAACGCAAGCCCAACCGCACGCCGACGAACATGCCGGACACCAAGCAAAGAAATCCGACGGCAGTTGCGGTCAAGGCATGTGCGGCGGCATGATGCAGGGCGGCGCCATGAAACCCGGCATGGAGCATAGTTGCGGCGCGATGATGAAGGGCCACGAAGGCGCTTGCGGTATGGGCATGTCCGCGCATGGCGACCACGCAGCACAAGCCGAGCCGAATAAACCCGCCGCCGACGCAAAAGCCGGACACTCAAACTGCGGCTCAATGATGAAACATAGCCAAGGCGCATGCGGTTCGTCTGTTGACGCCAACACCGCCGCCGGCAAGTAAGCTATTGTCAACTCTACTATAATTATAAAACTAATATCCTGATTATGGATTTTTGGCCAGTATTACAGCAATACGTTATCGATTACGGCTATCCAGCGCTGTTTATCGGGACTTTTTTAGAAGGGGAAACCATTTTGGTGATTGCCGGCTTCTTGGCCAGCAGCGGATATCTGGAATTGCCTTGGGTAATAGTTACCGCTTTTTTGGGCACTTTCGCCGGCGATCAAACCTTTTTCTATTTAGGGCGCTTCAAGGGTATCGCCTTTTTAGAAAAAAGACCCGCCTGGCATAAGAAAACCGACAAGGTTTTTGAAATGCTGCGCCGGCACCAAATCAAAGTGGTGCTAGGTTTCCGCTTTTTGTACGGCATACGTAACGTCACCCCGTTCGTCATCGGGGCCAGCAGGATGCATCCGGGAAAATTCTTTGTTTTGAATTTTCTCGGCGCTTTGGTATGGGCGGTAGCCATCGGCTACCTGGGCTATCAATTCGGCCATATCGCAGAAGGCATGCTGGGGCAAGCCAAAAAGTATGAAATCTATATTCTGGGCGGCTTGGTGTTGGTAGGCGTCGTTTTATTCTGGCGCTCGTATTTCAACAACGATAACAAATCGGAAGAGTAACCATGCGAGATACGTTAAATCGAGTTTCCGGCGCCGGCTTAGGTTTACGCCGCTCTTTTGTGGAAGAGATTCTATTGCTTCCGCCGCGACAACCCGGTTTTTACGAAATCGCTCCGGAGAATTGGATGCCCCTGGGCGGCAGGCTCGGGAAACAGTTTCGGGCCTTGACCGAACGTTTCCCGTTCATTTGCCACGGCTTATCGTTATCCATAGGCTCCAGCGACCCGCTGGATGAAGATTTTCTGTACGCGCTAAAGGCTTTTCTTGAAAGCCACCAAATCAAATTTTACAGCGAACACCTAAGTTATTGCAGCCACGAAGGGCATTTGTACGATTTAATGCCGCTGCCCTTCACCGCCGAGGCGGTGACGCATTGCGCGGAGCGCATTCGCCGGGTGCAAGACATTTTGGAGCAAAAAATCGCCATTGAGAACATTTCCTATTACGCCGCGCCCGGCCCGGAAATGAGCGAAATCGAATTTTTCACCGCCGTGGTAAGTGAAGCCGGCTGCGACATACTATTAGATGTCAACAACGTATACGTCAACAGCGTCAACCACGGCTACGACGCACTGAACTTTATCAAGGCCATCCCCGGCGAACGCATCGCCTACGCGCACGTGGCCGGCCACTACCGGCAAGCCGAGAATTTTTTGATCGACACCCACGGCGCGCCGGTCATCGATCCGGTATGGCAGCTGCTGGCGCAAACCTATCAAACGCATGGGGTATTTCCGACGCTGCTTGAGCGCGACTTTAACCTGCCGGAATTAGCGGAACTGTTGAGCGAAGTGGAAACCATAAGCGCCTTGCAGCAACAAGCGCATGCGGCCCGGCGGGCGGCGTGATGTCCGCTAACTGGCGCGACATTCAGGCCGGCTTCGCCGCCTACCTGCGCGAACCGGAGCGCAACCCGCCGCCCGCCGGCGTAGACCCGGAGCGCATGGCGGTTTACCGCGAATTGTTTTTCAATAATATTGAAAGCTTTATCAACAGCAATTTTCCGGTATTGCGGAAAATCTACCCGGAAGCGGAATGGCGGGCGCTGGCCGCCGACTTTTACGCGCATCACCGCTGCCAAACCCCGTATTTCTGCGAAATCGCCCGCGAATTTTTGGATTATTTGCAGCAGCGGCGCGGCGAGTTGCCGCACGCGTTCACCCTGGAGCTGGCGCATTACGAATGGGTAGAAATGGCGCTGGCCATCGCCCGCGAAGAATTACCGCCGGAACAGGAACTTCCCGCCGGCGGCTTGCCGGCGGCTTTAAAGCTTTCCCCTCTGGCCTGGCCGTTGCTCTACCAATATCCGGTGCAATTGATCTCCCCGGACTATCTGCCGAGTCAGCCGCCGGAACAACCCACTTATCTCATCGTCTACCGAGACCGGGGGGACGAAGTGCATTTTATGCAAGCCACCCCGTTCACTTACTGGCTGCTGCAATCAATCGACGCCCAACCCGGCGCGAACGCCGACGCTTATCTCGGCCAATTGGCGGCCGAAGCCGGATTAGCCATGGACGCGATTCGCGAGCACGGCCTGGACGCCTTGCGTCAATTGCATGCCAAAAGCATTATTCTGCCGGCGTCCGCCGTTTGAAACAGTGCACCCAAACATAGCCCTCCCCGCTCCAAGTCATATTGGGGTGCATGCTGACAATAAACTCTCGATAGGCGGCTAAATCGGCGTAACCTTCCGCTTTAGCCTCGGCGTCTGTCATTTCCGCCAGCGGCCGCCGTTCCACTGAAGTAATCTCAAATTCCACGCCTTCCAAGGTAAAAACCTCCCCCGGATACGCATACAAGCCGTCGCGCCGTTGCTGGGTTTTACTCCCGGCCAACGCCGCCGCGACCAAGATCGGATGCCGCACCAAACGTTCGATGGCGCATGTTTTTTCCGGATATCCGGCGTTCATGTTTCCTCCTGTTTCCGCGTTAATATATTAAGCAATTTTATCTAAACCCAACTTATCCTAAAATAAGCGCCGCCTAAAACCTGTAGCCAACAGCGACTGAACGGCCGCCATGATAATCAATAAAAAACGCCCAATCAGGTTAGGAAAGAGGGGGATGAATGCTTAATGCCAAGTACGAGCGCGCGCGTTCGCCGCGCGGCCAAGAGAGTCATATTACGCGAAACCGCGGCCACGGCCAAGCGAGAGCCGCGCGATTACGCAACGAAAGAGGCCGGCGTCTGCTAGCCATATTACAGCCGTTCTTTGAGCCGCTCTAGTTGGTTCATGCGTTCATGCAACACGGCGAAAATTTGCGGCTTCTGGCCGCTCTGATGGGTAAAAAAGATATCTCACCCAAACGTCGCCCCATTCCAAGCCCACAGCTCCGCCGGGCAATTGCTGAACTCAATATAAATCCTTTCACCGGCCACGCCTAGCGCGCCGGATACATAATGGTTCAAAGCCTGGGCCAGGGCGTTGACTTGAGCGGTGTCCAGGCCTATGCTTTTGCATTCAAGATAGGCCAGCGGCGCGGTGTCGCCGCCAAAGGACATGGTTTGTTTGTCCAGCAGATGCACCATGACGTAACGTTCCGGTTTATGCGTATGCTTGGCGGCTAGGTCCGAAATTTCCGCCAAAATTTGGTTTTTTTTGCTTGCATCAATTTCGCTATTGGTAATCAGTTTTAAAAACGGCATTGCTCACCTCAGTAAGATGTATGGACGGTTTCACCGTGTAAGCGCGGAAACCGCAATTGCTGAAAATAGCCGTCAAGATCGACCTTGATCGGCATGAAATACACGTTATAACCTTTAGCCGCGGCGTTGGCCAGCACCCGATTGGCGAATTCCACGTTCCATGCGTTATCCGGGCGAAATTCAGCCGGAAAACGCACCTTATTCTTCACTTCCCAATAATTTTGCGAGTTCTTGCTGGTAATCGGGCTTAAGCCCACGTATACATCCAGGCCCGGCAATTGCTCCAGATAAATTTCGATCATCCGTTCGTCATAAAACGGCTGCGAAAAAAAACCGCTGGCCCCGGCTTCGATTTTGCGCTGCACGTATTCGCATTCTTGCTGCAAACCGGTACGGTGCGGATCAAATCCGGCATAGATTTTAAGCGCCGGAAAAACCCGGTGCACCGCCCGTATCAAATCCACCACGCTAGTATTATAGAATGACCGCTTCAAACCCTCCGGCGGATCGCCGGATACCAGCAATATGCGCTCAAGTTGCTGTTGCTCAATGATAGTAAACAAGCGCCCGTCGTCGATTTTATAATCTATGGCCCGAAAATGCGGAATAAAACGATAGCGGCTTGCATCGACGTGTTCATTAATCTCCCAACTACGGATCGGCAGGCGTTGAATGTCGGGCGCGTTAATAACGTTGATCGCGCCGCCCAAGGATTGGACAAACTCGTATTGTTGCCAAAACGCCGGCCAACTGCGCGGTACGATTTCAAATGATATATTCAAGCCTTACTCCACCGCCCTTATTCCACGGTCACTGATTTGGCCAAATTCCGCGGTTGGTCAATATCGGTGCCCTTTAACACCGCCACGTGATAAGCCAATAATTGCAACGGAATCGCGTAAACGATAGGCGAAATAATATTATCCACCCGCGGCATTTTCACCAGCTGAATATTATCCGCGCCGGTTTCGGACAAGCTCTCGTCGATAAACACGATCAATTGGCCGCCGCGGGCGCTGACTTCTTGAATATTGGATTTCAATTTTTCCAATAGATAATTATTCGGCGCCACGGTAATCACCGGCATTTCACCGTCGATCAGCGCCAACGGGCCGTGCTTCAATTCGCCCGCCGGATAGGCCTCGGCATGGATATAGGATATTTCCTTCAACTTCAACGCGCCTTCCAACGCAATCGGATAATGCGCGCCGCGCCCCAGAAACAAGGCGTTTTGTTTATCCAAAAACCGCTGGGCCAATTGTTCTATCACCGGGTCCAGCTTTAACGCTTTTTCAATGCTGGCCGGCAAGGCCAACAACTCCGCCGTTGCTTCCCGCTCGGTTTCCTTGCTCAGACCGAAACGCCGCCCCAGCGCGACGACCAACATCAACAAACTCAGCAACTGGGTGGTGAAAGCCTTGGTCGAGGCGACGCCGATTTCCGGGCCGGCGCGGGTCATCAGCGCCAACTCGGCTTCGCGCACCAGCGAGCTTTCCGGCACGTTGCATATCGCCAAGGTATGCGTGACGCCCAAACGCTTGGCTTCCATCAGCGCCGCCAAGGTATCGGCGGTTTCCCCGGATTGCGAGATCACCACCACCAAGGTATCCGGCGTGATGACCGGGTCGCGGTAGCGGAACTCGCTGGCCACGTCCACCGTGCAGCGAATTTTGGCCAGGGTTTCAAACCAGTAACGCGCCACCAAACCGGCATGGTAACTGGTGCCGCAAGCGATGATTTGCACCGATTTCACCGTGTCGAATACCTCGGCCGCGTTGTGACCGAACGCATTATCCAGTACGCGGCCGCCGACGACGCGCCCTTCCAGCGTCTCCGTGGCCGCCCGGGCCTGTTCGTGAATTTCCTTCAGCATGTAGTGGCGGTATGCGCCTTTGTCCACCGCGTCGGATTTTAGCTGGCTTTCCACCAACGGACGCGCGACTTGTTTATCATCCTTATCATAAATAGTCGCGCCATCGATGCGCAGCGCCGCCAAATCGCCCTCTTGCAGGTAGATGAAGCGTTGCGTCACCGGCAATAAGGCGGCGATATCCGAGGCGATAAAATATTCGCCGATGCCGACGCCGATCACCAATGGGCTGCCTTTACGGCAAGCTATCAACAGATCAGGACAATCCGCGTTAATAATGCCCAAGGCGTAAGCGCCCTGCAAACGGGCCACGGCCTGCTTGACCGCCGACAAAAAATCCCCGCATTGGCGCAATGCCTCGGCAATCAGATGCACCACCACCTCGGTATCGGTTTGTGATGTGAAGTGATAGCCTTTGTTCAACAGCTCGGCGCGCAGTTCGGCATGATTTTCGATGATGCCGTTATGCACCACCGCCAATTTATCCAAGCTAACGTGCGGATGGGCGTTCTCCACACTGGGCTTGCCATGCGTGGCCCAGCGGGTGTGCGCCAAGCCCAAAAACCCTTTGATCGGATCTTGATCGATCAGCGCTTGCAGGCCGCACACCTTGCCAACCTCGCGCTTGCGGTAAATATGCCCGTTATTCGCCACCGCCAAACCGGCGGAGTCGTAGCCGCGGTATTCCAAGCGTTTCAAGCCTTCCAGCAAGATCGGCGTAACGTTGCGTTGCGCGATGCCGGCAATAATTCCGCACATGGTTTACCCCTTTTTCTCTGGCCGCCGCCAATGGCTGATACTGATTTGTTTCGCTCGGCTTAAGGTCAATTGATCGGCCGGCGTATCCCTAGTAATGGTGGAACCGGCGCCGATGGTGGCATTCTCGCCTATGGTCACCGGAGCCACCAATTGGCTGTCGGAACCGATAAACGCACCGTCGCCGATCACGGTTTTAAATTTGTTCACGCCGTCATAATTACAAGTGATGGTTCCCGCGCCGATATTCACGTTGCGCCCGACCTCGCTGTCGCCAATATAACTCAAATGATTGACCTTGCTGCCGGAGGCAATGCTGGATTTTTTGATTTCCACAAAATTACCGATATGCACGTGTTCGGCCAATTCGGTTTCCGGCCGCAAGCGGGCATACGGACCAACCCGGCCATGCGCGCCGACGCTGGCTTGATCGATCAAGCTGAACGGCAGAATTTCCGCGTGATCGGCGATTATGGCATCTTTCAACACGCAATTAGCGCCGATTTTGACATACGAACCTATGCTGCAACGGCCGCTGAACACCACATTAACATCCACTTCAATGTCCTGACCCAAGCTGGCAAACTCCCCGCGTACATCCACTCGCGCCGGATCGCGCAAGGTCACGCCTGCCGCCATTAAGCGCTCCGCTTGTTGCGCCTGATAGGCCCGCTCCAAATAAGCTAATTGCGAACGGGTGTTGACTCCCAATACTTCATCGGCGTCGACCGGGGCGCTGGTAATAATGTCCAGACCTTCCGCCGCCGCCATTTGGATGACGTCGGTTAAATAAAATTCCTGCTGCGCGTTGTTATTGCCCAGCCGGCTCAACCACTGCTTCAAACGCTCGCCGCGGCAAGCCAAAATGCCGGTGTTGGCTTCCCGAATTTCCCTTTCCTCGGGCGTGGCGTCCTTATGTTCCACAATGCGCTCCACCCGCCCGCCGGCGGAACGTACGATGCGGCCGTAACCGGTCGGGTCGTCCAATTTCACCGTCAGCAAGGCTAGACTACGCGGGCCGGCGTCCGCCACTAGGCGGCGCAAGGTTTCAGTTCTTAATAGCGGCACGTCGCCGTATAAAATCAATACCTGATCTTCATCGGCTATCCATTCCGCCGCTTGCCGCACCGCATGCCCGGTGCCCAGCTGCTGTTTCTGCTCCACCCAGCCTGCGTCAATGTCCGCCAACGCCTGCCGCACTTGCTCGCCGCCAAAACCGTACACGATGACAATCCGGTTGTCGTCCAAGGCCGCCGCGCTGTCGTAAACGTGGCGCAACAAGGGTTTGCCGGCGATTTCGTGCAATACCTTAGGCAGGCTAGACCGCATGCGCGAGCCTTGCCCGGCGGCCAACACTATGGTTTTAATCGTCATACTTTGCTTTCCAAAATAAAAAAGGCCCGATCACGGCAAGCCATGCTCGGGCCTATTGAATTACAAGTCAGGAATCACGAACCGCGTTTTCTTAATCTGTCCAGGGTTTTAAGCTGCATCAAAGCCTTGGCCAATTCAATCTTGGCCAGGGCGTAATCATGTTTGCCTGATTTGTCGTTCAACATTTCCTCGGCCCGAGTCTTGGCTTGCAGAGCGGCCGCTTCATCCAGGTCATGCGCGCGGATGGCGGTATCCGCCAGCACGGTGACCACATGCGGCTGAACTTCCAGCAAGCCGCCGGAAACGTAGAACTCCAGATATTCCTTTTCGCTGATCTTCACGCGCACTTCGCCCGGTTTCAGGCGGGTGATTAATGGCGCGTGACGCGGCGCAATGCCTACCTCGCCAAGTTCGGCGGGCGCGAACACCATTTGCGCCAAACCGGAAAACACCTCGGCCTCGGCGCTCACGATGTCAACATGTATTGTCATTGCCATGGTTTTAAACTCCGCTAATGGGCATTTTTATATATTCGGCAGGCTTAGTATTTTTTCGCTTTTTCCACGGCCTCTTCAATAGAGCCGACCATATAAAACGCCTGTTCAGGCAAATGGTCGTACTCGCCGTTGATGATACCTTTGAAACCGGCGATAGTGTCTTTCAACGACACGTATTTGCCCGGAGAACCGGTGAATACTTCCGCCACGTAGAACGGCTGCGACAAGAATCTTTGGATTTTACGCGCCCTGGACACGGTCAATTTGTCTTGTTCGGACAACTCGTCCATGCCCAAAATCGCGATGATGTCGCGCAATTCCTTGTAACGTTGCAGTATGCCTTGCACGGCGCGCGCGGTTTCATAATGCTCTTGGCCGATAACCAGCGGATCTAATTGACGGCTGGTGGAGTCCAACGGGTCAATGGCCGGATAAATGCCAAGCTCGGCGATTTGCCGAGATAATACCACGGTGGCGTCCAAGTGAGCGAAAGTGGTTGCCGGCGACGGGTCGGTCAAATCGTCGGCGGGTACGTACACCGCTTGAATCGAGGTAATGGAACCGGTTTTGGTGGAGGTGATACGCTCCTGCAACACGCCCATCTCTTCCGCCAAAGTCGGTTGGTAACCTACCGCGGACGGCATCCGGCCCAACAACGCGGATACTTCGGTGCCCGCCAAGGTATAACGGTAAATATTGTCCACGAAGAACAACACGTCGCGGCCTTCGTCACGGAAATATTCGGCCATGGTCAAACCGGTTAGCGCCACGCGCAAACGGTTGCCGGGCGGCTCGTTCATCTGGCCGTAAACCAACGACACTTTGTCGATAACGTTGGAATCGGTCATTTCATGGTAAAAGTCGTTCCCTTCACGAGTACGCTCGCCCACGCCGGCGAACACGGAATAACCGCTATGCTCAATAGCGATGTTACGAATTAATTCCATCATGTTAACGGTTTTGCCCACGCCCGCGCCGCCGAACAAGCCGACTTTACCGCCTTTGGCGAATGGGCAAACCAAGTCGATCACCTTGATGCCGGTTTCCAGCAATTCATTGGCTGGCGCTTGCTCGTCATAAGCCGGCGCTTCGCGGTGAATAACCCAGCGGGTTTCCTCGCCTATGGGGCCTTTTTCGTCGATGGCGTCGCCCAACACGTTCATAATCCGGCCCAAGGTGGCTTTACCCACCGGCACCTTGATCGCCTCGCCGCTGTTGGCCACTTGCACGCCGCGGCTCAAACCGTCCGTGGAACCCATGGCGATGGCGCGCACCACGCCGTCGCCCAATTGTTGTTGCACTTCCAACACTAAGCCGGATGCGTTGTCTACCTTTAAGGCGTCATAAACTTTAGGCAGATTGTCTTGTGGAAACTCCACGTCGACAACCGCGCCAATAATCTGAACGATTTTACCCAAACTCATTGTGTGGTCCTCTTTAAAATTCTATCTAAGCCTGTGAATGCATTAAACCGCCGCCGCGCCGGCCACGATTTCCGAGATTTCCTGCGTAATCGCCGCTTGCCGGGCTTTGTTGTAAATCAGTTGCAACTCTTTGATGATTTTGCCGGCGTTGTCGGATGCGCTTTTCATAGCCACCATGCGCGCGGCCTGTTCACAGGCGTTGTTTTCCACCAAGCCTTGATACACGATTGATTCTATATACCGCTTCAGCAAATGATCCAATACTTCCTTGGCGTCGGGTTCGTACAAATAATCCCAATTCCCGCGTTTTTTTTCCTCGCCATCCGGCGACACCGGCAACAATTTCTGCAAGGAAGGGCGCTGCGTCATGGTGTTGACGAATTGATTGTTCAACACATACAGCTGGTCGATTTCACCGTTGATATAACCGTCCAGCATGATTTTAATCACGCCGACAATATCATGTTGATGCGGAGTATCGCCTAGCTTAGTCGCTTGACCCAGCACATTGGCCTTAATCATGTTGAAAAACACCGCCGCCTTGGCACCGATGACACAGATATCGATTTCCGCTCCCTGGCTTTTCCAATGTTGAATTTCATGCAAGCTGCGGCGGAACAAGTTGGCGTTCAAACCGCCGCATAGGCCGCGGTCTGAACTGATAACAATCAAACCCACCCGTTTCACTTCGCGCTCAACCATCAGAGGATGCGTATACTCAGGATTCGCCTCGGCCAAATGCTTAATGATTTGCATGATTTTTTGCGAATACGGCCGGCACGCCTGCATGCGGTCCTTGGTTTTCCGCATTTTACTTGCGGCCACCATTTCCATCGCGCGCGTGATTTTTTGGGTGTTTTTGATGCTAGCGATTTTGGTTCGTATCTCTTTACCGACAGCCATGCGCCGTTCCTACCAGTTATGGGTTTTGTTGAAACGTTCGATGGCGGCGTGAATGCCGTTTTTGATGTCGTCGCTGAAATCGCCGGTCGCGTTAATGCGGGCCAACAATTCGCTTTCTTCGGAACGGAAGAAAGCCAGCAATTGCGCTTCGTACTCGCGCACTTTTTTAACGTCCACCGTATCCAGGAACCCAGCGTTCGCGGCGTACAACGATACCGCCATTTCGGCCACCGATAAAGGAGCGTATTGATTCTGCTTCATCAACTCGGTTACGCGTTGTCCGCGTTCGATTTGTTTACGCGTGCTCTCGTCCAAATCGGATGCAAACTGCGCAAACGCCGCCAACTCGCGGTACTGCGCCAAGTCCAAACGAATGCCGCCGCCCAGTTTTTTAATGATTTTGGTTTGCGCCGCGCCGCCTACCCGCGACACCGACAAACCCGCGTTCACCGCCGGACGAATACCGGAGTTGAACAATCCGGTCTCCAAAAAGATCTGACCGTCGGTAATCGAAATCACGTTGGTTGGTACGAAAGCCGACACGTCGCCGCCTTGAGTTTCGATAATCGGCAATGCGGTCAGCGAACCGGTTTTTCCGGTCACCCGGCCATTGGTCAATTTTTCCACTTCCTCGGCGTTAATCCGCGCCGCGCGTTCCAGCAAACGGGAGTGGATATAGAAAACGTCCCCAGGATACGCCTCGCGACCCGGCGGACGACGCAACAACAAGGAGATTTGCCGATAGGCCCAAGCTTGCTTGGTCAAATCGTCATAAATAATCAAGGCGTCTTCACCGTTATCGCGGAAATACTCGCCCATGGAGCATCCCGTATACGGCGCGATGAATTGCAAAGCAGCGGATTCAGACGCTGAAGCCACTACCACGATGGTGTGCTCCATTGCGCCGTGTTCTTCCAGTTTACGCACTACGTTGGCGATGGAAGAGCGTTTTTGACCGATAGCCACATAAACGCATTTAATGCCCGAACCTTTTTGATTGATGATCGCATCTATCGCAATCGCCGTTTTACCGGTTTGGCGGTCGCCGATAATCAACTCGCGTTGACCGCGGCCTACCGGAATCATGGAGTCGATGGCTTTCAAACCGATTTGCACCGGTTGGTCCACCGATTGCCGCGCAATAACGCCCGGCGCGATTTTTTCGATAGGCGATTTTTCGTTGGTTTCAATGGCGCCCTTGCCGTCAATCGGGTTGCCCAATGCATCAACCACCCGGCCTAGCAGCGCCGGGCCGACCGGCACTTCTAAAATTCTGCCGGTGCATTTAACGGTATCGCCTTCACTGATATCTTTGTATTCGCCGAGCATAACCACGCCGACGGAATCCCGCTCAAGATTCAACGCCAAGCCATAGGAACCGCCGGGAAACTCCAACATTTCCCCTTGCATCGCTTCCGACAAACCGTGAACGCGAACAATACCGTCGGTAACACTGACCACAGTGCCTTCGGTGCGCGCTTGCAGATTAACGTCGAAATTCTCGATCTTCTGCTTGATGAGATCACTTATTTCTGATGGATTTAATTGCATTTTTATTTCCCGATCTAGCTCTTAGAGCCGTTTGGCTAATTGATGAATCTGGCCTCTGATGGAACCGTCCAGCACTTTATCGCCCGCTTTGGCCAATATGCCGCCAATCAAGGACTTGTCGATAATCACTTCAGCGTTAACCCTTTTATGCAGCAGCTTTTGCAGCATGCCGCCATATTTGTTCTGCTCCGCCTTGGACAAGGCATAAGGGCTGTATAACAGCACATTGACGTAACCTTGGTCTTCAGCCGTCAACTCGGCGAAGATGTCGGCGATTTTTTGCGCCAACGCCAGACGGCGATTCTCGATTAAAATTCGAAGCAAATTTTTCGCTTCCTCGCCAATATGCTCCTGGCTAATCTCCAGCAATAATTGCGTCAAACGCGGCTTGCCGACTTTAGGGTTGCTGGCCAGGGCGGCCACGGAAGGATCTAGCGCCACGGCGGCGATAAAAGCCAAATCGCCGGTCCATTGTTCGCTGGCCCCGGTCTGCTTCGCCCGCTTGAATACGGCTTCCGCGTAAGGTCTTGCCAATGTCGTTAACTCAGCCATAAGCTTAACCTAATTGATCCGCCGCTCGGTTTAAAATCGTTTGATGCTTGGCCTTGTCGATTTCTTCTTTCAAAATCTGTTCAGCGGCCAGCAACGCCAATGCCGCTACTTCCTTGCGCAAATTGTCGCGCGCCTGCAGAAACTCTTGCTCCGCCTGCGCCTGCGCCTGCGCCAGCAGGCGTTCGCCTTCGCTCTTGGCTTGCAGCTTGGCTTCCTCGACCAAGTCGTTGGCGCGTTTTTGAGCGCCGCCGATAATTTCGGTCGCTTGTTCGCGGGCTTCGCGCAGAATGCCGACGGCTTTCTTTTCCGCCAGTTTAATTTCTTCCTGGCCGCGTTCCGCCGCCGCCAAACCATCGGCGATCTTGACCCGGCGCTCCTCCATGGCTGCGATAATCGGCGGCCAAATATACTTCATGGTTAACCAAACCAGAAGCGTAAAGGTAATCATTTGACCGATCAGAGTAGCATTAATACTCATTGATGCTTTCCTCAAAATGCTGTTGTATTCTAGTCAGCGCCGCATTTGAGCGGCGCTTGGGCGCAAGCCGGACGCAGGCGCGTCCGGTTTTATCGGCCGACGGTTAGCCCGCGGCGGATTGCACGGCAGACAGGAACGGGTTTGCGAAAGTGAAGAACAGCGCCATACCCACGCCGATCATGGTAACCGCGTCAAGCAAACCGGCCACGATAAACATTTTAACCTGCAACAAAGGAACCAATTCCGGTTGGCGCGCGGCGCCCTCCAAAAATTTACCGCCCAACAAGCCAAAACCGATCGCGGTGCCGATAGCGCCCAAACCCAAGATAATGCCGACAGCGATGACGGTTAAGCCTTGAACATTAGCGATTAATGATGCGAGTTCCATAGTGTCTCCTAAATGTAAAAAATAATAATGTTATAAGGTTACAATTTTGTATTAATAGTCTTTTATTAATGATCTTCATGAGCCAGACTTAAATACACGATGGTCAACATCATGAATATAAACGCCTGCAAGGTAATCACCAGAATGTGAAACACCGCCCAGGGAAAACCCAGCAACGGCTGCACGACCGGCGGCAACAAGGCTATCAGAATAAACACCAATTCGCCGGCGTACAAGTTGCCGAAAAGACGCAAACCCAATGAAATCGGCTTGGCGAACTCCTCGACCAGCTTCAACATCAGATTGAACGGCATCAGCCACGGGCCGAACGGGGTGCAAGTCATTTCCTTGACGAAGCCGAAAAATCCCTTAACCTTGATGCTGTAGAAAAAAATCAGGAAAAACACGCTGATAGACAGAGCGAAAGTGGAATTCAAATCCGTGCTCGGCACCACCCGCAAGTAATCGATGCCAGCCACATGACCGATATCCGGCAATAAATCCACCGGCAACATGTCCATGGCGTTCCACAAAAACACCCAGCAGAAAATGGTCAACGCCAACGGGGAGATCAAATCGCTACGGCCATGAAACGTGTCCTTGACCTGAGTGTCCACGAATTCGACCAGGGTTTCAGCCAAGCTCTGCGCCAGCCCCGGCACGCCGGAGGTTGCGCGTTCGGCCACCGATTTAAAAAACCAGATGAACAAACCGCCCAAAACAGCCGAAAAAAACAATGTGTCAAGATGAAACGACCAAAAGCCTTCACCGACGCGCAACGGCGTTAAATGGTGAATAATATAATCTGTCGCGTTATGTTCACTTGCCATTTTTCCTCACATTCAATCAATCGCGCCACAGAATGAGCGCAAACCAAAAAACCGACAGCGCGGCGGCGAAACCCGCCAACAACGCCAGGAAATCCAAGCCCTTGACTTGCGTCAACAGGGCGAAAATAGCAGCCGTCAACACAAACTTGACCGCCTCGCCGGCATAAAAGGCGTTGATTACCGCCTGCGCCTCGCCTTGGCGGGCCAAATACATTTTATAGGCGAAATACAGGTTCGGCCCCAGCGCCGCGCCGCCGCCCAACAACGCCGACCATGCCGCCCAGCCGCCGCTAAGGCACAAAAAAACAATCGCCGCCAGCAGCGAAACCGCCAATTGCGCGGACAATATTTTCCAGACGGTGGTAAACGCATTCGCGCCCGCCATACCCAAGCCTTTCGCTATCAAATCCGTTGATTATATAAGCCCAAACCGTTTAAAGCAAGGTTGGTTTTAAGCCGCGCGCGGCTTGCGGGCCAATAACAACACAATCAATAAGCCTTTACCGCAAATAGCACGGAACGTGCCAAACGCCAACTTCATCAATTTCCGTAAGTTAGGCCGCCGCCCGGAAATAGGCATTGTCTGAAAACCGACAATGCCGCCGACAAAACCGCCCCGCCACCGATAAAATAAACCGGCGGGGCTTAATTAATCTTATTAATAATGCCGTCCAATTCGTCCAGGTTATTGTAAAAAATCACCAGCCGGCCCTTGCCGTTGGCTTGGTGATTGATCTCGACCTTGGCCCCGGTTTTTTCGCTCAGCTCCCTTTGCAAGCGTAAGGTGTCGGGGTCTTGAACTTTGGGTTCCGCGACCGTTTTTTCCATTTGCGCCAGTTTGACCAACTGCTCCACCACGCGCACCGACAAACCCTGTTTTACCGCTTTTTCCGCGATTTCGCATTGCTTAGGCTCCGGCAACGGCAATAAGGCGCGGGCATGCCCCATCTCCAACAAACCCTTGCCCAATAACTTCTTCACTTCCGGGGCCAAATCCAGCAGGCGCAACAGATTAGTCACCGCGGCGCGCGACTTGCCCACCGCCTCGGCGATTTCCTGATGCGTCAGGCTGAACTCATCCTGCAAACGGCGCAACGCCTCGGCTTCCTCCAGCACGTTCAAGTCCTCGCGCTGAATGTTCTCGATTAACGCAACCGCCAAGGCCGCGCGGTCGTCGATATCCCGCAGCACCACCGGCACATCGCGGAGTCCCGCCAGCTGCGCCGCCCGCCAGCGTCTTTCCCCGGCCACGATTTCATATTGATTTTCGCCGACCGGCCGCGCCACTATCGGCTGAATGATGCCCTGAGCGGCAATGGAGTCGGCCAACTCCCGTAATTTATCCGGGTCCAAATCCTTGCGCGGCTGAAAGCGGCCGCGTTGCAAAAATTCTATCGGCAAGGTGTGCGCCGGAAATGAGTGTTCCGCCGCCGGCGCGTCGCCGACTGCTTCGCCCAATAACTCGCTTAATCCGCGCCCCAAGCCCCGTTTTTTTTGGTTCATCATAGTGGTTGTCAATTCGCCGCGCTTTCCTTGCGGATCAATTCGCCGGCCAAGGCGATATACGCCACGGCGCCGCGCGACCCCTTGTCGTAATTCAACACCGGCACGCCATGACTGGGAGCCTCGGCCAGACGGATATTGCGCGGAATGGTAGTGCGAAACACCTTGTCGCTGAAATATTCCAATAACTGATCCGACACGTCCTTGCCCAGCCGGCTGCGCGTATCCACCATGGTGCGCAAAATGCCTTCCAGGCGCAAGCCGGGGTTGATGTTTTCGCGCACGCTCTTCAAGGTGGCCATCAACGACGACAAACCTTCCAGCGCGTAATATTCCAACTGCATGGGAATCAGCACGCTATCGGCGGCGACCAATGCATTCAAAGTCAACATGTTCAACGAGGGCGGACAATCAATCAAGATGTATTCATATTCCGCCTTGACCGCCAACAAACCGTCGGCCAAGCGCCGCTCGCGGTGCGGCGTGTTCATCAGTTTGACTTCCGCCGCCGTCAAATCGGCGTTGCCGGGGATCAAGTCAAAACCCAACGCCGCATTTTTGATAATAATCTCGCTAGCCGGCGCTTCCGCCAGCAACAGCTCGCAACTGGAGTATTCGATGCCGTCCTTGACCACGCCGCAACCCATGGCGGCGTTGCCCTGCGGATCCAGATCCACTAGCAGCACCCGCCGTTTGGCGGCCGCCAGCGCCGCCGCCAAATTGACGCTGGTGGTGGTTTTGCCCACCCCGCCTTTCTGATTGGTAATTGCAATAATCCTAACCATGATTCCGCTTCTCCAGCGCTACTACGCACCGCTCGCCAACGACTCCGGGCGCATGCAAATACGCCACGCTATACTCCAGGTTCAAATGCTCCAATTCCGCATCCGGCCGTTTACCCTTCATCGCCAGCCACACGCCGCCGTCCGCCAAACAATGTCCGGTCAGAGCCAGCATGTCGCCGATGGCGGCGAACGCTCTGGAAATAATACAAGAAAATAAGGCCTCCGGTTGAAACGCCTGCACCCGCTCTTGCGCCACCGTAACGTTGCGTAAACCCAATTCCAAGGCCGCCTGCCGCATGAAGCGGGTTTTTTTGGCGTTGCTGTCCAACAAGGTGAACGCGCAATCCGGCATGCACACCGCCAAAGGCAGGCCCGGCAGGCCGGCCCCCGCGCCGACGTCAAGCACCCGCGGCCCGCGCACGTGCCCGAGCACGCTGAGACTGTCCAGTATATGATACGCCACCATGGCGTCAGGGTCGCGAATCGCCGTCAAATTATAGGTTTTATTCCATTTCGCCATCAATTCGACAAAGTGCAGCAGCGCGCCGATTTGCTCGGCGCTCAGCTCCAGCCGCAACTCGCGCAAGCCGGCCGTCAATATTGCCGCCCGCTCCGCCATCAGGCCGACTTTTTCTTTAAGTGCACCAGCAACAGCGAAATCGCCGCCGGCGTCACGCCGGGAATGCGCGAGGCCTGACCCAGGGTTTCCGGCTTGAATTTGCGCAATTTTTCGCACACCTCGTTCGACAAGCCGGACACGGCGGCAAAATCCGCACTCTCAGGCAGACGCAGATGCTCGTAGCGTTGCGTGCGGCTGATCTCCACTTGCTGGCGGTCGATATAGCCCGCGTATTTCGACTGAATCGCCACTTGTTCGGCGGCTTCCGCGTCGGCGGACGGTTCTTCGAGAAAGCTCAGCAAGCGCTCCACGTCTACTTCCGGACGGCGCAGCAATTCCAGCAGGCTGGCTTCCTTGTTCAATTTTTTGCCCCAATACTGCTCGGCCAGCGCCGCCTCATCGCTTTCGGCGCGGACCCATTTTTTCGCCAATTTTCCGCGCAGATTTTCAATGGCCTCGCGCTTTTCACAGAATCTGCGCCAGCGCTCGTCGTCCACCAAACCTAAATCGCGGCCTTGCTCGGTCAAGCGCAAATCGGCGTTATCCTCGCGCAACTGCAAGCGGTATTCCGCGCGGCTGGTGAACATGCGGTAGGGCTCGCTTGCGCCGCGGGTAATCAAATCGTCTATCATGACGCCCATATACGCTTCATCGCGGCTCGGGCTCCAACCCGGCAAGCCTTGACTCAGCCGCGCGGCGTTCAGGCCGGCGATTAGACCCTGCGCCGCCGCTTCCTCGTAGCCGGTGGTGCCGTTGATCTGACCGGCGAAAAACAAACCCGGCAAATGCTTGGTTTCCAGCGTGGCTTTTAAATCGCGCGGGTCGAAATAATCATATTCTATGGCATAGCCGGGACGCACGATTTCCGCTTGCTCGAAGCCGAGCATGCTGCGGATGAACCGGTATTGCACGTCGAACGGCAAACTGGTGGACACGCCGTTCGGATAAATCTCGTGGGTATGCAGACCTTCCGGCTCGACGAAAATCTGATGCGAATCGCGGCCGGCGAAGCGCACCACTTTATCTTCTATGGACGGACAGTAACGCGGCCCCACCCCGTCGATCACCCCGGTGTACATCGGCGACCGATCCAAACCCGAGCGTATAATGTCGTGAGTTTTTTCGTTGGTGCGGGTAATATGGCAACATACTTGGCGCGGATGCTGCTCGGCCCGGCCCATATAGGAAAACACCGGCGTCGGCGTATCGCCGTCTTGGCGCTCTAATTTACTGAAGTCAATGCTACGGCCGTCCAGGCGCGGCGGAGTGCCGGTTTTCAAACGGCCGACGCGGAACGGCAATTCACGCAGGCGTTCGGCCAATGCCACCGAAGCGGCGTCGCCGGCGCGGCCGCCGCTATAGTTTTCCAAGCCGATGTGTATGCGGCCGGCCAAAAAAGTGCCGGCGGTCAACACCACCGCCCGCGCCGAGAATTCCAGCCCCATTTGCGTCTTTACGCCGCGCGCCGCCTCGCCCGCGACGATTAAATCGGTCGCGGTTTGTTGAAACAAAACCAAATTCGGCTGATTTTCCAAAGCATGGCGCACCGCTTGCTTATATAATTGTCGGTCAGCTTGCGCCCGAGTGGCGCGCACCGCCGGCCCCTTGCTGGCGTTTAATATCCGGAACTGTATGCCAGCATGATCAATCGCCTTAGCCATGAGACCGCCCAATGCGTCAACTTCCTTGACCAAATGCCCCTTGCCTATGCCGCCTATCGCCGGATTGCAGCTCATTTGGCCCAGGGTGTCGATGTTTTGGGTCAACAACAAGGTTTGCGCGCCCATGCGCGCGGCCGCCAAGGCGGCTTCCGCGCCGGCGTGTCCGCCGCCGACGACAATCACATCAAAGTCTTTCTGGAATTTCACAGCCGATTTATGGTCAAATAAAAGCGTTATCTTAATATTTTGCGAGGAAAAAAGCATGAGAAAACCTAAAACCCCATCCCCAAGCGCCAAATCAAGCACCCAGGAAGCCCAGCGCAACCCGGTGGCTAAATTCGCCCATTATTTCAACAAAGCCGCCGCGCACGCCGACAAAAAAGCTTATCAACGCCGCGCCAAGCACCAGGGGCGGGAGCCTTTCGCAAACCTTTCACCCGCCGTCTAAGCGCGGGGCCACGAAACGTTTGCGAAAGCCCCCCGCCCGACACGGATATTCAACCATGGGACTCAATACAAAGTGAAAGTTCAGATTAAAGACGAAGTTCAAACCCGCATTCCTACCAAACACGGCGAATTTATTCTGCATTATTACACCAACACCTTAGACGACAAGGAGCATATCGCCTTTGTCAAGGGCGACGTCGCCGACAAACAGCGGGTGCCCGCCCGCATCCATTCCGAATGCTTCACCGGCGACGTGCTCGGCTCGCGCCGTTGCGACTGCGGCGAGCAGCTGGACATGTCGCTGGATTTGATCAATAAAGCCGGCTACGGCGTATTGATTTATCTGCGTCAGGAAGGCCGCGGCATCGGCTTGCTGAAAAAAATGCAAGCCTACAATCTGCAGGATCAAGGCCTGGACACGGTGGACGCCAACCTGGAGCTAGGCCATTTGGCCGACGAACGCGAGTACGACATCGCAGCCTTGATCCTGCAAGACTTGAAAGTCAAATCCGTGGACTTGATTACCAACAACCCGAATAAAATCGACGAATTGACCAAACTCGGCATACCGGTCGGCGGACGCATCGCCATTGAAACCCACGCCAACGACGACAATGTCGACTATTTGAAAACCAAGGCCGAACGCATGCACCACATGCTGTCCGTGCTGAACTGCCAATAAGCGCCGCCATGCTGGAACAATTAAAACTGCCGGTCGCGGCGTTGAAATTAACGCTAGACTCCGCCGACATCGCGGAAATGGAACCCGCCCCCGCGCAAGCCGGCGTCATCGGCCAACAGCGCGCCCAATCCGCGCTGGCTTTCGGCATAGCCATGAAATCGCCGGGCTACAATATTTACGTCATGGGCGACCCCGGCACCGGCCGCCTGACCTTGGTCAACCATTACCTGGCCGAATACGCCGCGCGTCAGGAAACCCCGCCTTCGCACGCGTACGTGGATAACTTCGACAATCCGCGCGAGCCGGTGACCTTGGAATTGCCGGCCGGCGAGGCGCAGCATTTCAGCAAGGACATCGAAAAACTGCTGGAAAATATTCTTGCCACTTTTCCGGCGGCGTTTGAAAGCCCCAGCTACCAGCAAAAGAAAACCGCCATTGAACGCCGATTCAGCCAACGTTACAACCAAGCCCTAGACCTGGTGGACGAAAAAGCGCGCGAGTTGAGCGTGGTCATGTACCGCGACAGCGACGTGATAACCTTTTTGCCGCTACGCGACGACAAGGCATTGAGCGAAGAGCAGTTCACCCTGCTGCCGCAAGCCGAGCGCGACGCATTTCACAAGAACAGCGCCGAGCTGGAGGAGTATCTGGGCGACGCGCTACTGGAGCTGCCGCAATGGCGGCGCGCCATGGTCGAGGAAATCCGGCAATTGGACAACGACACCATCCGCCACGCGCTAGAGCCCTTGTTCGAGGAACTGAACGCCGCTTACCAGAACGTGGACGACATCATCACCTATGTGGCGGAAATCGAAAAACACCTGGGCCGCCTGATCAGCGAGCACCTGATGCCGAACCGGCCGCACGAGCAAGGCGAATTCGGCCTGAAACGCTTGCTGCACGAGCAATACATGCCGAACATCCTGATCGACAACAAGGAGCTCAGCGGCGCGCCGGTGATTTATGAACCGCACCCGGTTTACCCGAATTTGTTCGGCCGCATCGAATACTTGAACGACCAAGGCGTACTGATCACCAATTACCGGCGCATCTGCCCCGGCTCGCTGCACCGCGCCAACGGCGGCTATCTGATCCTGGACGCGGAAAAAATCCTCACCTACCCGTTCGTGTGGGAAGGCTTGAAGCGCGCGCTAAAAGCCGGCTGCGTGGAAATTGAATCGCCGTATTCCGAATTCGGCCTGAACACCATGACCCTGAAACCGGAGGTAATTCCGCTCAGCGTCAAGGTGATATTGATCGGCTCGCGCGACATTTATTATCTATTGGAAGAGCTGGATAGCGAATTCAATGAAATGTTCCGCGTGCTGGCCGACTTTGACGACCATATCCGGCGCACGCCGGAGCACATTAATCAATTTGCCTCTTTAATGCGGCGGCACGCGCGCGACGCCAGCGCCAAGCCGCTGACCGATTGCGCCTTGCTGCGCCTGATAGAACACAGCTGCCGGCTGGCCGAGCACCAGCAGCAATTGTCGGCGCATATCAATAGTTGCCTGGAAATCATCGCCGAGGCCAATCTGTTGTGCGGCCTTAACGACGCCGAACGCATCAGCAAGCTTGAAATTGAGCAAGCGCTAGTCGCCCGCGAACAACGCAACGGCCGCATCGCCGAGGAAGTGTTGGATGAAATGCTGGAAGGCGCGATTTTGATCGACACCGACGGCGAGGCGATAGGCAAGGTCAACGGTCTGACGGTGATGGACATCGGCGGCAGCCGCTTCGGCGCGCCGGCGCGCATCACCGCTACCGTGCATCCCGGCTCGCGCGGCATCGTGGATATCGAGCGCGAAGCGGAGCTGGGCCAAGCGATACACTCCAAGGGGGTGATGATTCTGACCGGCTATCTCGGCCATTGCTACGCGCAACAATTTCCGCTGGCCATATCGGCCAGCATCGCCATGGAGCAATCCTACGGCCATATCGACGGCGACAGCGCCTCGCTGGCGGAATTGTGCTGCTTGATCTCCGCTCTGACCCACGTGCCGATACGACAAGGTTTCGCCTTGACCGGCTCTATCAATCAATATGGCGAGGTGCAGGCCATAGGCGGAGTCAACGAGAAAATCGAGGGTTTTTTCAACCTATGCGCCGCGCGCGGTCTCACCGGCCGCCAGGCGGTGATTATCCCCTGCTCCAATGTGCGCAATCTGATGCTGAAACAAGAGGTCATAGACGCCGTGCGGCAAGATCGGTTTGCCATTTATGCCGTCTCCAACGTCAACCAAACCCTAAGCCTGCTGATGGACCGCCCGGCCGGCGAAATCGACGCCGAGGGCGCCTATCCGGAAAACAGCGTCAACTTTAAGGCCGTCGCCCGCTTGAAGGAGATTTCGGACATTGCCGCCGAAGAAAGGGAAGGGGCGTAAAACCTAGCCGCCGGCGCTTTTTGGCCGGCGCGGCTTCAAGGCGATCATCATCCCTGAAACCATCACCACGCCCATGCCCAGCAGCCCCAGTTCGTCCGGCATATGGCCGAACGCCAGCCAGCCGAACCAGGTTGCCCATATCAATTGCAAGTAATTGAGCGGCGCTAAAAAAGAGGCCGGCGCATGGCGGAAGGCGGCGGTAAACAAATAATGCCCCAGCCCCCCGGCCGCGCCGACCGCCACAAACAAGGCCATGTCTTGCGGTGCGGGGTTTTGCTCCGGCCACAACCAAGGCAATGCCGAACCCATGCACACAGCCCCCAGCATGGCGACATAAAATAACATGGCGCTGGTGGTTTCGGTTTTGGCCAACACCCGCGACAGCAATTGATACGCCGCGCCGCCGGACATGCCGCCCAAGGCGTATATCACGCCGACCGGGTCCAATGCGCCGCCGCCGGGCCGCACTATCAACAACACGCCGCTAAAACCGGTAATCGCCGCCAACCAACCCAGCCAACCAATGCGTTCGCCCAATAGCGGCCGCGCCAGCAACACGACCACCATTGGGGCTAGAAAGTTGATCGCGCTGGTCTCCGCCACCGGCATGCGCCGCAAGGCCAAACCCATGCACAAGGAAGTCGCCACCATGATAACGGCGCGCACCCAAACCAAACCGGTCCGTTGCGTTTTCAACAGCCGTCTCCCCTGAATCGGCCCCAGCAGCAAGAGCATCAACAGAAAATGCACGACAAAACGCAAGGCCACCACCATGGGGGCGTTGTACCGCATGGCCAGATATTTGATGGTAGTGTCCATGCCGGAGAACAAAACCAGCGACAGCAACAACAACAACGCCCCGCGCCATAGATGTTCCGGGGCGTGTTGAGGAATATGCCGGGCGGCGGCGGACTGTTTGGCTAACCGAGGTTGCGCTTGGCGTTTGCGTTTCATTAAAATGTCTGGGATGGATTGAACCCACGCCATTGAACTGCCGGTATTGGTGAAGCGCCGGTATTGGCGCAACAAGCTGCCCTTGCCAGTGTGGGGATGGCCTGAGGATTTGGCTTATGATAGCGCGAAAGGGGTTTGGGATGTCGTTAAGGTGGTTTGACATAATGACGTTTGTTTCGGTTTGGAATTTTAGCCAAGTTTTATTCCAAATTTTTATGGTAAACCACTTGCCTAACGTACGCACTGATATTAGAATCAACATAAATGTATGGACGATTGAGAGTCGATTACCGACCCATGTCGGTACTTCCGGTGCGTTGCGTCAATGGCAATAATTGACTCTTTGGTTTCATTAGCTAATTTTAAAACACAGATGTAGGATGTGCCGCACAACGTGTGGCGCATCATTCGCGAAAGATGCGCTTCGCTTTCGTTCAGCACATCCTATGGCCCTCAGTGATGCAAACGGACTTTCGGCTATTCACTTAAGGAACCTCTGATTAATTCCCGGCTAGCGCAAGTGTTATAATACCCCCTATCGAAACCGCGATAGAGATGACCTGCATGGAACCGTACCAACAGCTCAGTTTTGCCGATGCCGAATACGCGAACAAAGGCAAAATCACGCGGCGAGAAAAGTTTCTGAATCAGCTCGAAGGCTTATTGCCTTGGCAAGCCATGATAGAGGTCATTGAACCGCATTACGCATCCGGAAAGGGTCGCGGTCGCAAACCCTTTCCGCTGGAATCCATGCTGCGTGCGCATGTGGCGCAGATCGTTTACAACTATTCAGATCCGGGCATGGAAGATGCGCTGTATGAGATTGAATCCCTGCGCCGATTTTGCGGTATCCGCCTAGAAAACGTTCCAGATGAAAGCACAATTTTGCAGTTTCGGCATTTACTCGAAGCACACGGCTTAACCGAGCAAATCTTCATCGCTATCAATCAAACACTGGGTGAGCGTGGATTGTTTTTAAAAGCGGGAACCATCGTCGATGCCAGCCTGATTGCCGCCCCGACCTCGACCAAAAATCAAAGCAAAGCGCGTGACCCGGAAATGCATGCCAGCAAAAAGGGCAATCAATGGTTTTTCGGCAGCAAATTTCATATCGGCGTTGATCACGAAACCGGTTTGGTGCATACCCTCAAAGTCACCTCGGGTAAGGCTGTTAGCGCAAAGCCGGCCTTGGCGGCCGGAGGCGGCTGTCGGGGGCCACTGCGAATACATCCCTGTACGCGCGGAAAGTAAAAATAAAACAAGTAAATAAAATTCGTATAACCAGTTTGTCAAAAGGTACGGCGAACATCGAGAATAGACTTAGATCTTCTTTTTGCCGCGGCAAACAAAATTGCAGACTACCAGAACACGCGGTCAACTAGCTTAAAAAAATATTGAAACAAAAAAATATACTCCTAGCAATTCTAAGAGATCATCATGGCGCGAAAGAAAAATGATGCATTTGGTGTAATTATAATAATTGCAATCGTTATTTTAGTTTTAATTGCGCTTGCCACGCCAGTTGTAATCTTGGCTAGTTATTTGTATCACAGTATTAAAGCAATTCATATTGAAAAAAGACATTCTGGAGCGAAGTTTTACTTTTGGCTTGATGAGCAAGAAAAAAGAGATTTTAAAGAACGATCATCACAACTATCTCAGGTTGTTAACATAATACAGCAGGCAAACTCTGAAGGTGAAAAGGCAAGAATTAGCAGAAATTTAGATGGATCATTCTCGGCAAGAAGTAAGTTAGGTAAAAAACTAAAGACCACGTTGAGTGAATATGAACCAATGGAATCTTATCTCACGGCATATTTGCACGAATTAGAAATGCTTCCAATTTTGCGCTGGGAAGAATTTAATTACCATATAAGAAACGCCAAAGCATCTAAGTGGTCATTATGTTGTTGGGCTGGCACACTTGCATATTACTCGTTTTCAATAGGGCGGCAGTCTGTATCAGAAG
>CAIYSZ010000002.1 GCA_903928965.1 uncultured Pseudomonadota bacterium | reverse complement strand
CATCTCTAGCGACATCAACGTGGTTGCCGCTGTGCCAGAAGCTTCCGAGTTCGCCATGATGTTGGCTGGCTTGCCTTTGTTGGCTTTGGCTGCTCGCAAATTCAAAAAAGCTTAATAGTTAAAACGGCCTGATTACTATTTTGGGCAATATTAAACTATAAGGCAGTAAGTATTTAGTTAGCCGCTGAAAAGCATAAGCTTTTACAGCGGTTTTTTTTACGCCGAACTCTAACACATAAGACATGGCGCAATACCGCAACATATACCCAACACCTTTGGCAACGTCTACCCTTTTTGCAGTATTCATGTCAGACAAACCTAACCGCGACCACGAATTCCCCCTCACATTGAAATGGTCATGGCTTGCGCCTTATAATTTACCAAAAAGAAACAATCTCTTAACTATCTCACCAATTTTTATTATCGTAACAAACTGAACCAAAAAAGCAACAAGCATACCAATAACTTACCCTGACTTCCGCCCTAATCGGTCAAGCGCCCGCCCGCCGCCGCGTTCAATGGCCTGCAGCCAAACAAAATATCATTGACAACCCTAACCCAAATCAATAAAATTCTATTAGAAGTTAATTTAACTTCTATATTTCTTATTGGTTTAATTCACACTGAGTATCTATTTATGAACTTTACAAAATTGTTAAGCGCAGTTGTTTTGTTGGCTCCATTGTCTGCTTTCGCTGCTACCGACATCGCTCCAGGCACCGATTTCAGCAACACTTTTACCCCAGCCGCTAGCTCCACCAGCACTTGGGATCAAACTTTCTATACCACCGCTAGCAACGCTGGCGCTGTAGCGGTTGCCGTTAGCTCTGAATTCACCTTCTCTGGCAAAGGCCACGGCGTTGAAATCACCAGCGTTGAACTGAAAGACGGTTCTAACGTTGTTACCGGCTCCGTTGCTAGCGCTACCGCTGGCGGCGTTACCTCTTACACCGCTACCGTTTCTGAAAATGGTTTGACTGCAAACACCAACTATGACTTGATCATCGGTTACACCTCTTCCGCAAACCCTTACAGCATCTCTAGCGACATCAACGTGGTTGCCGCTGTGCCAGAAGCTTCCGAGTTTGCCATGATGTTGGCTGGCTTGCCTTTATTGGCCTTGGCTGCTCGCAAATTCAAAAAAGCTTAATAGTTAAAACGGCCTGATCGCGATTGGGCAAATTTAAATGATAAAGAAGTAGGATTTTGTTAGCCGCTGAAAAGTATCAACTTTTACAGCGGTTTTTTTTACCGCCAGCCTTACCTTACAAGATATGGAGCTTCGCCCTACTTCCATACTTAAAAAACCTTAATTTAATTAACCCTTAGACATGCTTTTGCGACAAACCCTGCCGCGCCGATAAATTCCACCTCTTTCACAATGATTGCCAAACCGGCTTTATAATTTACTATTAAGAAATAAACTTTTTTCTTTCAGGGTCTTATACCAAGACCAAACAAATCGGCAAGCTAAAAAAACCAAATCTATCAGTAACTTAGATTAAATTCCGCCCATAATCCGTCTGACGCAAAGCCCGATTCCACTTTCAATAACCTGCCTCCCCCCATTAAATCGTGTTGACAATCCGAACGCAAGTCAATAGGATTCATCCAGAAGAGAAATTTTACTTCTAAATTTTATTTTTTTGACTTTATTTGCAGGTAACTAACCATGAACTTTACCAAAAAATTGCTTATTGCGGCTGTTCTATTGGCGCCTTTGTCTGCTTTCGCTGCCACCGAAATCACCGCGGGTACCGATTTCAGCAACACCTTTACCCCAAGCGCAACCCATACCGGCACCTGGGACGAAACCTTCTACACCACCGCAAGCAACGCTGGCGCTGTCGCTGTCGCGGTTAGCTCTGAATTCACTTTCGCTGGCAAAGGCCACGGCGTTGCAATTACCAGCATTGAACTGAAAGAAGGTTCTACTGTTGTAGCAACCGGCACCGTTTCTCCATCTACCGCTGGCGGCGTTACTGCTTACACCGCCACCGTTTCTGAATATGGCTTGGCTGCAAACACCAACTATGACTTAATCATTGGCTACACCTCTTCCGCAAACCCTTACAGCATCTCTAACGATATCAACGTTGTCGCTGCCGTGCCGGAAGCTTCCGAGTACGCCATGATGTTGGCTGGCTTGCCATTGTTGGCTTTGGCTACCCGCAAAAAAAGCTTGATAGTTAAAATGGCCTGATCACGATTTTGGGCAATATTAAACTATAAAGCAGTAATATTTTCTTAGCCGCTGAAAAGTATCAACTTTTACAGCGGTTTTTTTAACCTGCAAACCTAGCATGTATAATGTGGCGCTTATCCACAAAAACCTTGGTAACGCTAAAGTGAGCGGCCAAAAGTCCGTTTGTAGGGCACTACCATCTCAACCCATGGATTTAAAATATAAAAATCACAAAAAAACTTACCAAGAAGCGATTACTAAAAAGCGCTTAACCTTTGGCGCATTTTTTCCGGGCGACCCAGCCGCGCCGGTAAATCTCCCCGTCACCTCAAAATGGCCGCGGCTTACGCTATATAATTTACCATCAAGAAACAAACCTTATACTCTGATACTTGTATATAAAGTCAAAACCTAAATATAAAAAATCCAATATAACAGCAAGTTAAACAAAGCTCCGCCATAATCCGTCTAACGCGCGCGCCGCAATACTTTCAATGGCCAGCCGCCGAATTAAATGGTATTGACAATTTGAACACAAGCCAATAGAATCTCTACAGAAGCGAAATTTTGCTTCTAATTTTTAAACTTAATTAACAGGGAACTAACCATGAACCTTACCAAAAAATTGCTTAGCGCGGCAATTCTGTTGGCTCCGTTGTCCGCATTCGCGACTCCGGGCACCGAAATTACCGCTGGCACCGATTTGAGCAGCAGCTTTACCCCAGCGGCAAATGCTACCTCAACCTGGTCACAAGACTTCTACACCACCTCTACCGACTCCGCGTTGGTTGCCGTGGCATTCAGCTCTGAGTTTACCTTTGGTCCCAAAACCCACGGCTCGGAATTGACTTTCATTGAACTGGAAAAAGCAGGCGTGGTTGTTGACGTCGCCAACATCGCTTCATCCGGCACTTCCGTAGTGGCTTACACCGGCACCTTCGCGGATACCATTGCATTAAGCCCAAACGTCGCTTATGAATTGGTTGTAGGTTACACCTCTTCCGCAAATCCTTACAGCATCTCCAGCGACATCAACGTGATTGCCGCCGTGCCTGAAGCTTCCGAGTTCGCCATGATGTTGGCTGGCTTGCCTTTGTTGGCTTTGGCTGCTCGCAAATCCAAAAAAGCTTAATAGTGCCAACGCCTGGTAACGATCAGGCAAGTAAACTATAAAGCAGTAGTATTTTGTTAGCCGCTGAAAAGTATCAACTTTAGCAGCGGTTTTTTTTACCCGCCATACTAGTATTCAAGCTATGGCGAAAAGTGCATCCCTGCCACGAACGCCCTTCACGACGCTTATCTTATGCGGCAATACACAGCTGACAAAAAAGACTAGGTTAATGGAATATAACGGCTTATTGTTAAAGGCTTAATCGTGCGCAACGATTGGCGACTAAAAACGGGACTAAAGCCGCTTTCACAAACGCTTAAAAATGATTAAACTTAACGTCTCCCTGCAATCGGAAAACCATTGCTCATGAATGCCAAACCTCTGGTCCTTGGACTGCTGCTCTTAACCCCCGGCCTGGCGTCCGCGTTGACCGACACGGACTACGAATCCTACCGCGAACGCCGTCTGGAGCGCCTAAGCAGCGAACTGCAACTCAGCGCCGATCAAAAAGCCAAGCTCGAAGCGATCTACAATGAAAAACACGAGAAAATTCGCGCCATCCGCGAGGAAGCGCAAAATCGCATCCGTGAGTTGCTCACCGAGGAACAACTCAGCAAATGGAACCAACTAAAAAAATAGGTAAAATAAATCGCTAATCCCGTACCCAATTCTCCGCCAACCGGCTGGGGATATGCGCCGATTCACTGGTTTCCGGATGCGGCCTGCCGCTCAACACACAAAATACCACTCTGAGCGCATCGGCGAACAACACCCAGCTCAACACTAAAAACAAGCCGGTCAAACCGGCATCCAAATAATCGTTAAACACCAAGCGCGGCATTTGCGCGGCCTGCTCCATGGACAGTCCGCCAGCCGCCAGTTTCCGCTCTAAATCCGCCGCGTGCGCCAAAAACCCAACCCTGGGGTCGGCGTCGAACAATTTATGCCACGCCGCCGCGCTGGTCACCGTCATCAACCAGGCCAAAGGCGTGCCGGTAACCCACAAATACCGCCAGCGGCCGGACTTGGCCAAAATCGTGGTCGCCACGCACAACGCGATGGCCGCCAGCATTTGATTAGCGATACCGAACAAAGGCCACAAACTATTGATGCCGCCTAAGGGATCGATGACCCCCATATACAGAAAATAGCCCCATGCCGCCACGACCGTAAAACTGCACGCCAAAATACCCCAATACCCGCTGGCCTTGGCAAAAGGCGGATAAAAATTGGCGATTAAATCCTGCAACATGAAACGCGCCACCCGCGTGCCCGCGTCCAGAGTCGTCAAAATAAACAAAGCCTCGAACATAATCGCAAAGTGATACCACAACGCCAAACCGCCGTCGCCGAACACCTTGGCGAACAAACTGGCCATCCCGACCGCCAACGACGGAGCGCCGCCGGTGCGGGCGAACAAACTGCCCTCGCCCATGGCCGCCGCCAGCGCCTGCATCTGCTCCAGCCCTACAGGAAAACCCCAAGCGCTGATTTTCGCCGCCGCCGCCGCCTCCTTGCCGACCATGCCGGCCGGGCTATTGATCGCAAAATACACCCCCGGATCCAGCACCGACGCCGCGATAATCGCCATAACCGCCACGAACGATTCCAAAATCATCGCCCCATAACCAATAAAACGGGCGTCCGCCTCGTTGCTCAGCAACTTCGGCGTGGTGCCTGACGAAATCAGGGAATGAAAACCGGAAATCGCGCCGCAAGCAATCGTAATAAACACAAACGGAAACCATTTCCCGCCAAAAATCGGCCCGCCGCCACCGACAAACGGCGTCACGGCCGGCATCTTCAACTGCGGGTGCAACGCAACGATAGCCAAGGCCAACGCAGCCATCACCCCAAGCTTCATAAAAGTCGATAAATAATCGCGCGGCGCCAACAACAACCATACCGGCAATACCGCCGCCGCGAAACCGTAACCGATAATCCACCACGCCAATTGCGGCGCGTCGAAATCAAAAAGTCCGCGCAAATCCGGGTCGGCGTCCACCCAACCGCCGCCGGCCACCGACAACAGCAACAACGCCACCCCCATTAAGGTCGCCTCCAACACCCGGCCCGGACGCGCATGCTGCAAATACAAACCCATTAACACCGCGATAGGAACCGTCGCCGCCACTGTCGCCGTGGCCCACGGACTATGCTTCATGGCGTTCACCACCACCAGGCCCAACACCGCGATCAGGATCACCATGATCGTCATCACCCCCAGCATCGCAACGCCGCCGCCAATCGCGCCCAATTCATCCCTCGCCATTTGCCCCAAGGAACGCCCGTCGCGGCGCAAGGAAAAAAACAAAATCACAAAATCCTGCACGCAACCGCCCAGCACCGCGCCGCTCAAAATCCACAACACCCCCGGCAAATAGCCGAACTGCGCCGCCAGGGTCGGCCCGATCAACGGCCCCGGCCCGGCAATAGCGGCGAAATGATGGCCGAACACCACCCATTTATGCGTCGGCATAAAATCCCGGCCATCGGCGAAACGCTCGGCCGGCGTTGCGCGGCTGGCATCCAAGACCAACACCTTGGCGGCTATGAAAGCGCTATAAAACCGGTAGCCCAAGGCATACACGCACACCGCCGCCGCCAGCAACCATAAACTATTCACCGGCTCTCCGCGTTGCAAGGCGATCACGCCCAGCGCCGCGACCGCCGTCAAACCGACCAAAAGCCACCCCAACACAGCCGGCAAACTTAATTTCTGGCTAGACATACTCTTCCTATTAACAGATTACAAAATAAAACCTAATGACCAACAAGCATCCACAAGAAACGCATCAAATTACACCCCACTTATGTTAGCATGCCCCACAATTGCCTAACCAGTCAGCCCTACTCATTTACCCCAGCGAGGCTAAGCATGCGCAACATCACCACCTTGACCTTTACCGCCCTGACCCTGCTCGCCGCAATCCCGGCCAGCGCCGAAGCTCCAGCCGCCAAAACCGAACACGGCGCCTACGAAGACTGGCGCCTGCTCGGCGTCTCCCACCGTCTGGACAAACACTACGTCCGCGCCATCCTCGGCAACGACGCCGCCATCGCCGCCGCCCGCTCCGGCAAAACCAAACCCTGGCCGGACGGAACCATCATCGCCAAAGTCTCCTGGAAAGAACAAACCCACGCCCAATGGCCGCAAGCCGTGGTTCCCGGCGAATTCGCCGGCGCCGAAGCCATGATCAAAGACGCCAAACGCTTCGCCGCCACCGGCGGCTGGGGCTTCGCGCACTGGGAGGGCAAAAACCTGGTCATGAACGACGCGGAAAAATCCGCCGCCTGCTTCGCCTGTCACACCATTCGCCAAGAACAAGATTACGTGTTCACCACTCAATAACCTGGCCGGTTGCCCGCGTTGCCAGACAATCACGCCCAACGCCGCGACCGCCATAAAACCGACCCAAAGCCGCCCCAACAAAACAGGCAAACTTAATTTGGCAAACTTGATTTATAGCTAGACAGACTCTTCCTAATGACAGATTACAAACAATTAAGTAAAAACCGACCAGCCATTTTAAAACGGTTTGGCAAGATTCAGGAACCGGGGCTTGTTTAACCCGGTTCCGCGTCATTCTAATTCAGCCGCCGCCAATCCGCTTGCATTGCCAAAACAGCGCAACCCATTGATTTAAAACGCCATTACTGAATATCACTTAAGAGATTGACCGTCTAGCGTGAAAGTTGACAAAGGACGCGGATGTCTAGTATTATTTAGCTCAATACTTATAAACTTTTGAAAAATGGCTTGTTAGGCGTCTTAAAACGCAGTTCATTCACAGTTTACTTTGAACCGTTTGAATATTTGAGCTACGCAAGTCATTGTTAATTATGATTTACGTATTTCAAAGGCGGGTACGGTTTTTGAGTAAAATGCGTACCGGCTTAGACGGGTAACCCTTTTTTTAAGGAAACGCAAATGTGTAAAGAAGAATTAACTTCTCGTGGCGGCGCAAAGAATCAAGATAAAAACTGGTCGCCGTTTGTACTCGCAACCCAAACTCGTTTTATACACGCGGGTTCATGCCCCCTAGCCTCGCAAGGGGGAACAGGGTTGCTTCTCAAGTATTCAAAGGAAGATATCACGGTTGCAGGCCACCCTTCCGCACCGAAGAAGTATATCCTGGCATTCCCACTTCTAGAGTTTCCGCCAGGTACGCCATTGCCAGAGAAAATTACGATTGCAAAGCCAGCGCAATATTTATGGACTATTGAAGAAATGCCGCATGTCTTTGTATTCACGCTTGATGCTGGAACCAACTTGTGGGCCGAAAGCGGCGCCATTGCTGGTAATAGAGAAACAGGTATGGCGTTCGATGTCATCTGGGAGAAAGCCTTGGTCCAAGAATATAAGAGAATAAATAAGGCGGAAGCTTCGTTAGTTCGGTAGTCTACGCATTTGGGTCAATAGTTGCCAGCTAAACCCAAAAAGCCTCTAATAGCGCTTCAGAGAACGAAAAGAAACAACGACAACTGACAACCTGGGTTCCGCAACCAAGCCCCCTTACCAATGCCGGCCCGAGCCAAATCGCGCCGGCCTTGTTTGAATAACTAGCGCGATTACCTCGGGCCAGGACGCTAACCAAGCGCGGGCAAACCAATCAAAGCCCTGACATGCTCGGCCACGCTATCCGCCAACGCCGGCAAACAATAACCCCCTTCCAAAACCGAAACCAAACGGCCCTCTGCGCACTCATCCGCCAAAACGCACAAATCGGCGGTCAACGCATAATAATCGGCCGCCGACAAATGTAAACCCGCCAAGGGATCGTCCCGGTGCGCATCGAATCCCGCCGACACAATCAACAATTCCGGACTGAACGCCCGCACCGCCGGCCAAGCCCGCAGCCGGTAGGCCGACAACATCTCCGCCCCGCCGGCCCCGGCCGGCAACGGCAAATTCACGATATTACCCGCGCCGATTTCCGACTCGCGGCCGCCGCCGGGATAATGCGGCCACTGGTGACTGGAAACATACATCACACTAGGGTCATCATAAAATGCCGCTTGCGTGCCGTTGCCGTGATGCACGTCGAAATCCACGATCGCCACCCGCCGCAAACCCAAACGCACCCGCGCAACCATGGCCGCGATGGCGGCGTTATTAAACAAACAAAATCCCATCGCCCGCTCAGGCTCCGCATGATGTCCCGGCGGCCGCAGCGCACAAAACGCACGCTCCGCCCCGCCGCCGCAAACCGCCGCCACGGCTTGACAAGCCGCGCTGACCGCCAGCAACGCCGCGTGCAACGAACCCGGACTGACCGGCGTGTCCGCGTCTAAATACGCCAGCCCGCCTTCCCGCGGCACGCTTGCAAAAACCTTGGCAATATGGCTCTCGCCATGCACCAAACTTAACAAATTCTCCACGTCGGCCGCCATTTCCGGCGCGCGCCGAAGTAAACCGGCGAACTCGGGCCCCGCCAAAGCCTGCTCAATCACCGCCAGCCGCGCCGCGCTTTCCGGATGCCCCATCCCGGTATCATGCATTGCAAAATCCGCATGACTGTAAAAAACCGTTTGCTTGTACATAAACACTCCTTCCGCGCCGCCGGCAGTATAAAATACAAGCGCATCAATCTTATAAATTTTAGGATTGTAATTTTAATCCAACCGGGTATATTAGCCGCGACATTTGACTTAACCCCACAATAATAATGTAATATATTTGTCACATGAACAATCGCCCTGCCTGAATGCGGCCTTGCCGCGGGCGGTTCCGGCGCGTCCGCTCCGCACGCGGCGAGCAATCGCGCCAATCATTAGCCGCGCGGACAAAATAGCCTAAAATCCGCGAGCAGCCCAAGCGAAACCATCCGTTACCGAAATCCCAAACCCATGAACGACCCAACCGCAGCCGAAACCGAACACCAGCGCGCGCCAAACTCCGGCGGCATCCTGATCATCGGCCAATCCGCCCGCCAAGCCGCCGAAATGGCCGCCGGCGCCGGCCTCACCCCGCTAGTCATCGACTGCTTCGGCGATGACGACACCCGCCGCTTGGCGCTCGACTATCGCCAAGTCAAGGACCTAAGCCGCGCCGAATTGATACCCGCCGTCGCCGACTTGCGCCGGCGGCATGCGCTGGACGGGATAGTTTACGCCAGCGGCTTTGAACTCCACAGCCACAGCCTGGATTATTTAGCCGAACAAGCGCCCTTGCTAGGCAATCCGCCCAGCCTGTTTCGCCGCGTACAGCATAAGGCTGAATTCCTGCGCCGGCTGCAAGACCTGCAAATTCCGCACCCCCGCACCCGCTTCACCGCGCCTGAAACCGAAAACGGCTGGTTGTTCAAACCCTTGCTCGGCTGCGGCGGCAAAGGCATACGCCGGTTCCGTTCCGCCGAATCCACCAGCGAAACCGGTTATTGGCAACAATACCTGTCCGGAGAAGCCATGTCCGTCACCTTCATCGCCGCCGGCCGGAAAATCCGCATCTTGGGCGTCAACCGGCAATGGAGCCAACCCCAAGTCAACCAACCGTTTCGCTTCGCCGGCATCGCCAGCCAAGCCGAACTGCCGTCCTCGCAACTGGACCACATCGCCCGCTGGTTGCAATGCCTGCTGGATGAATATCACTTGCAAGGCTTGGGCAGCCTGGATTTCATCCTGCATCAAGGCCAATGCTATGTGCTGGAGCTCAATCCGCGCCTGCCCGCCAGCGCCCAATTTTACGGCGACCAGGTATTCGCCTGGCATCTGCAAGCCTGCCGCCACGGCCTGCTGCCCCATTCCGCCCCGCGCGCTCCGGCGGCCGCGTATGAAGTAATATACGCCGATCAAACGCTTACCATCCCCAGGCACATCGAATGGCCGGATTGGGCGCGAGACCGGCCCCGGACCGGCGCAATTATTTCCCGCGACCTGCCGATATGCAGTATCATTGCCGCCGCGGAAAGCCCCGCGCTGGCCGAAAAATTGCTGCGTCAGCGCCGGCGCGCGCTAGAACAACTTTTAAACCTAAAGGTAGTAAAACATCATGGAATACCAGGCCAGTGTTAACACCCACGCGCAACCGCTAGTGCGCCAACTGCTGGACAACGCAGACAAATACCGGTTAAAAATAGAAAAATTCCAAAACGGCGCTACCCTGATCGACGCCGGGGTCAACGCCTTGGGCGGTTTGGAAGCCGGCCGCATCATCACCGAAATTTGCATGGGCGGTCTAGCCACGGTCAGCCTGGTACAAAGCACTTACACCCAACATTGGCCGCTGAGCGTCAACGTGTACGCCGCCAATCCGGTATTGGCCTGCCTAGGCAGCCAATACGCCGGCTGGAGCCTGTCGCACGACAAATACTACGCTTTGGGCTCCGGTCCGGCGCGCTCGCTCGCCACCAAGGTGAAAGACGGAGCCGTGGAACCGGTGGAAGAACTGTACAAAGAATTGCAATACCGCGACCAAGCCGAACACGCCGTGCTGGTCATTGAAAACGACGCCGTTCCGCCGTTGGAAATCGTGGAAAAAGTAACCGCCGCTTGCGGCGTGGCAGCCGAAAACCTGACCCTAATCGTCACTCCCACCAGCAGTCTGGCCGGCGGCGTGCAAGTGGTCGGCCGGGTTCTGGAAGTCGCCTTGCACAAAGCGCATGCCCTGCACTTTCCGCTGCCAAACATCCTTGACGGCTTCGGCGCCGCCCCGCTCTGCCCGCCGCACCCGAAATTCGTCAAAGCCATGGGCCGCACCAACGACGCGATTCTGTTCGCCGGCCAAGTGCATCTATTCGTCAAGGGCGCGGACGGCGACGCCGAACAATTGGCGCGGCAACTGCCCAGCTCCACCTCCAAGGATTACGGCAAACCATTCGCCGAAGTGTTCAAAGCCTACGAGTACGACTTTTTCAAAATAGACCCCATGCTGTTCAGCCCGGCCAGCGTCATCGTGACCGCCGTCGAATCCGGCAACAGTTACCGCGCCGGTGAGCTGGACAACGCCCTGCTGGATCTATCCTTCGGGGTTTAATTTCGGCTTAAGCTTGCGACAAATAGCCATCATTACCGACGACCCCGGCTGGCACGGGCGCGAACTAACCCGCGCCTTCGCTGAACGGGGCTGTCAAGCCGCCTATCTATCGCTGACCGAATGCCGGTTTCACCTAGACGGCCTCTCCCCGCCCATAAGCCTGCCAGGCTTTGAAACCCGCCCGCCGGACGCGGTATTTGTGCGCGGCGTGCCAGGCGGCTCGCTGGAAGAAGTGGTGCTGTACCTAGACATACTGCACGGCCTGCAAATGCTGGGCATACCGGTATTCAACCACGGCCGCGCCATCGAACTGAGCGTGGACAAAGCCATGACCAGCTTCATTCTGCGCCGTAACGGCATCCCCACCCCGCCGACCTGGGCGCTACGCGACGCCGGGCGCGCCCAAGCCATCGCCGCGCGCGAATTAGAAGCGGGACATTATATAATCAGCAAACCGCTGTTCGGCTCGCAAGGGGAAGGCATCCGCCGGATTGAAAAATCCACCGACATCATGTGGCTACCGCACAGCAACGGCGTATATTACCTGCAACGCTTCATCGAATGCCAAGGCCAAGGCTATTCCGACATCCGCGTTTTCATCATCGGCGGCCGCGCGGTCGCGGCCATGCGCCGGCGCGGCCTAAGCTGGCTAAACAACGTAGCCCGCGGCGCAAGCTGCGAAAGCATGGTCTTAGACCCTGAACTGGCCGGCCTGGCGGCCCAAGCCGCCGCCGCCCTGAACATGGACTACGCCGGCGTGGACATCATACTCGACGCCGAAGGCAAGCCCTGGGTGATAGAAGTCAACAGCGTCCCGGCCTGGAAAGGCCTGCAAAGCGTATGCAAAACCGACGTCGCCGGCCTACTGGCCGACGCCCTACTGCAAAAAATGTCCGCCTAGGACTTACGACTCTGCAACTTCCGTTTCCGCAGCACCAGCGTAATCACCGGGCCGGACGCCGCGTACGCCACCGCCATCAAAAACAACACCCGCTCCGGTTGCGCCAACACAAAGGCAATAATCAACATGGCGATAATGGCGACATTAAACGGCGCCCGGTTCTTGAAATCGATTTCCTTGAAACTCGAATAACGAAAGTTACTCACCATCAACAAACCGGTAATGATAGTCACTACCTCCACCAAGTATTTGATGTTTTGCGGATCGTAGCCGCTTTCCAATGAAAACCACAAACCGCCGGCCAAAATCGCCGCCGCCGCCGGACTCGGCAAGCCTTGAAAATAACGTTTGTCAGCCACCTCCACCTGGGTATTGAAGCGCGCCAAGCGCAAAGCCGCGCCGGCCATGTGCACGAACGCCGCGAACAAACCGGCCTGCCCCAGGCTGGACAACACCCATAAATACATGACCAGCGCCGGCGCGGCGCCGAAGGACACCATATCCGACAAACTATCGTATTCCACCCCGAACTCGCTCTGCGTATTGGTCAAGCGCGCCACCCGGCCATCCAGGCCGTCCAACACCATGGCAATGAACAGGGAAACCGCGGAAGTTTCAAAATGTTGATTAATCGCCGCCGTAATGGCGTAAAAACCGGCGAACATCGCGCCGGTGGTAAACAAATTCGGCAAAAGATAAATACCGCGGTGACGCGGCGGCTTCGGCTGCAACATGGCTCATCCGTAACTAATGAATTGAGCATCATTGTAACAAAATCCAAAGGGAATACTTTCTTACTTGGCCCCCAGCGCCCCAACCGCCCGAGGACTTGGCGGTCGGGAACGGTTGACTCCAAGCCCCCATGGATGGGTTCACGGCGCCCCCTCGATAATCGTTCCCGGGCCGCCAAGGCCGGCTGGACGCCAACAGCCTTTTTCTTGAGCTACCGGGCTTGCCCCTGCCGCCAAGACCGACAATTGCGCCAACGGTTTTCTGTGTTGCCTAAGCCCCTAGCCCAATAAATTCCGAATCACCTCCGCCGCGCAAACCCCGCCGAACGCCGCCGGCAAATACGAAATCGTGCCGTAGGCCGACTTTTTAAATTGCGCCCCCTCCGTGAACATCACCGAATCCCTAATGACCAACTCCGGCGAAAACACCACCATTACCCCGCTGTTAATGCCATGCCTGCGTAAACGCACCCGAATATACTGCGCGAACGGGCAATTATAAGTCTTGGAAATATCCACCACCCGCAACAGAGTGGGATCAAGCTTGCCGCCGGCCCCCATGGAACTAATCAGCCGCAACCCGCGCGCTTTCGCCGCCCGAATCAAAGTAATCTTCGGCTTCAAACTATCAATCGCGTCCACCACATAATCATAATCAGACTCCAGCAAAACCGGCGCGCTATCCGGCGTAAGGAATTCGCGCCTGATCTCCAAACGCAAATCCGGATTAATCGCCAACAAACGCTCCCCCATCACCTCCGCCTTAGACAAACCATGCGTAGTGGCCAAGGCCGGCAATTGCCGGTTACGGTTGCTAGGGTCCACCGTATCGCCGTCCACCACCGTCAACCCGCCGACGCCGGCGCGGCACAAAAACTCGGCGGCGAACGAACCCACTCCGCCCATGCCGACCACCAACACCCGCGCGCGCTGCAAGGTTTCCAAATTTTGCCGGCCGATCAACAACTCGGTACGCGCCATCCAACCCAAGTCATTCATTCCGCCGCCTCGAAACTAACGATCCCCATACCTTCGACCGCCGGCGGCCGATGACAATGCACGTTCACATACCCCACGGCATAAGCTATACTCATTTCACTGACTCGCGCTCACTTCATTGACTGGCGCGGTATAATGCCACAATTACGACTTAAACTTACAAGAACAATGGCTCAATACATATTTTCCATGAACCGGGTCGGCAAAGTCGTGCCGCCTAAAAAGCACATCCTGAAAGACATATCCCTTTCCTTTTTCCCCGGCGCCAAAATCGGCGTGCTCGGCCTCAACGGCTCCGGCAAATCCACATTGCTGCGCATCATGGCCGGCGTGGACAAAGAAATCGAAGGCGAAGCCATACCTTTAAAAGGCATCCATATCGGCTACCTGCAGCAAGAGCCGCAACTGGACCCAAACAAAGACGTGCGCGGCAATGTAGAGGAAGCCGTGGCTCACATCAAGGACGCCCTCGCCAAACTTGACGCCGTCTACGCCGCCTACGCCGACCCGGAAGCGGACTTCGACGCCCTAGCCGCCGAACAAGCCAAATTAGAAGACATCATCAACGCCTGCGACGGCCACAACCTGGATCGCACCCTCGAAATCGCCGCCGACGCCTTGCGCCTGCCGCCATGGGAAGCCGACGTCGCCAAACTTTCCGGCGGCGAAAAGCGCCGAGTAGCGCTGTGCCGACTGCTGCTGTCCAACCCCGACATGCTGCTGCTCGACGAACCGACCAACCATCTCGACGCCGAATCCGTCGCCTGGCTGGAACGCTTTCTGCACGACTACACCGGCACCGTGGTCGCCGTCACCCATGACCGCTACTTCCTCGACAACGTCGCCGGCTGGATACTGGAACTGGACCGCGGCCAAGGCATTCCGTGGCAAGGCAATTACTCATCCTGGCTGGAGCAAAAGGAAAAACGCCTGGAGCTGGAGGAAAAACAGGAAAGCTCGCGCCAAAAAGCCATGAAGGAAGAATTGGAATGGGTACGTTCCAATCCCAAGGGACGCCACGCCAAAAGCAAGGCGCGTTTGGCCCGTTTCGACGAACTGTCCTCGCAAGAAACCCAAAAACGCAACGAAACCCAGGAAATCTACATTCCGCCCGGACCCCGCCTCGGCGACGTGGTCATCGACGTCGAAAACATCAGCAAAGGCTTCGGCGATCGCCTGTTAATCAATAATCTGAGCTTCAAACTGCCGCCCGGCGGCATCGTCGGCATCATCGGCCCGAACGGAGCCGGTAAAACCACCTTGTTCCGCATGATGGCCGGCCAGGAACAACCCGACGCCGGCGTCATCAAAATGGGCCAAACCGTGCAACTGGCTTACGTGGATCAGCTGCGCGACCATCTGGAGCCCAACAAAACCGTATGGGAAGAAATCTCCGACGGCCTGGACATGATTACCGTCGGCAAATATGAAACCCCATCCCGCGCTTACATTGGCCGCTTCAACTTCAAGGGTCAAGATCAGCAAAAACGCATCGGCGACCTGTCCGGCGGCGAACGCAACCGGGTACACTTGGCCAAGTTACTGAAAAGCGGGGGCAATGTGCTGCTGCTGGACGAACCGACCAACGATCTGGACGTAGAAACCCTACGCGCCCTGGAAGAAGCCTTGCTTGGCTTCCCCGGCTGCGCCGTGGTGATTTCGCATGATCGCTGGTTCCTGGACCGCATCGCCACCCATATCCTGGCGTTCGAGGGCGACAGCGAAGTCGTCTGGTTTGAAGGCAATTACGCCGACTACGAAGCCGACAAACACCGCCGTTTAGGCTCCGACGCCGACAATCCGCGACGCATAAAATACAAAAAAATCAATTAACCGTTAGTAAATAATCAAGCGGCGCGTAGACAAATCGGCGCGCCGTGGTATATTTTAAAGGTTTAGGGGTAGCGCATTCACTTGCAAAAATTGAGTTAAACGGTTAATCCGCATAAACTTTCCAACTCTGGACCGTGCACGGCATTAATTTTTTACAATAAACCAGCAAGGCGCGGCCCGGACCGTTATAATAATTAGCATTGAACTTTAAATTTACCGTCATGGTCCTAGTCAATAGGCAAAGCGCTTCTAGCGCCGCGGCTATAGATAATTAATTAACGGAACCACGAAGGTGCAATACAATGAGCAGACCAAACAATAATAAGGAGAAATAGGATGTCAAAGGCTCAAAACCTACAGGATAATTTTCTAAATGCCCTTAGAAAAGAACATACTCCGGTATCCATTTTTTTAGTGAACGGGATTAAACTGCAAGGCCGCGTCGACTCATTCGACCAATATGTGGTCATGCTCAAAAACACCGTAAATCAAATGGTCTACAAACATGCCATATCCACCATCGTACCCGGCAAAAACGTCACCATGGCCCGTGAGGGCGAAAACAGCCCTGAAAGCTAAGAGCGCCCCGATTGTTTGACCGTCCCGACGCAGGTGAACGCGCCATATTGGTTCACCTGAATCTGCATTCCGACCAAGAAGACCTCGGCGAACTCGCCGAACTGGCCAAATCCGCCGGCGCGACAACCGTGTACATCGTGACCGGCAGCCGCCAGCGGCCCGACCCCAAATTTTTCGTCGGCTCCGGCAAGGTCCAGGAAATCAAGGCCGCGGTTGAATTGCATCAAGCCGACCTTATCATCGTCAACCACGCCCTAACCCCCAGCCAACAACGTAACCTGGAGCACGCCCTGCAAGTCAGAGTGGTAGACAGAAACGGCCTGATCCTAGACATCTTCGCCCAGCGCGCGCAAACCTTTGAAGGCAAGCTGCAAGTCGAGCTGGCGCAGCTCAAACATCTGTCCACCCGGCTGATTCGCGGCTGGACCCACTTGGAACGGCAAAAAGGCGGTATTGGCCTGCGCGGTCCCGGCGAAACCCAATTGGAAACCGACCGCCGCCTGCTGGCCGTGCGCATCAAGCAAATTCAGCAGCGCCTGGACAAAGTAGACAAACAGCGCGGACAAAACCGGAGTAAACGCCAAAAAGCCGAAATCCCGACCGTATCCTTGGTCGGCTACACCAACGCCGGCAAATCCACCCTATTCAATTTGCTGACCGGCTCCGGCGTCTACGCCGCGGATCAACTATTCGCCACTTTAGACCCGACCTTCCGCCAGCTGGCCCTGCCGCAAAGCGGCGAAATCGTACTGGCCGACACCGTGGGTTTCATCCGCCATCTGCCGCACGAACTGGTCGCCGCGTTCCGTTCCACACTGCAAGAAGCCAACCAAGCCGACCTGCTGTTGCACGTCATCGACGCCGCCGCGGCGGACCGCGACGACACCATTGATCAAGTCAACCACGTATTGCGAGAAATCAACGCCGACGGCGTGCCGCAACTGAAAATCTTCAACAAAATCGATTTATTGCCTGGATTGACCTCGCGCATCGACTGCCATCCCGACGGCAAACCGGCGGCAGTATGGATGTCCGCGCGCGACGGCGCCGGCCGCGACCTGCTCTTACAAGCGCTGGCCGCCCTGTTCGCCCGCGGCAAGGTAAGGCGCAAATGCCTGCTGCCCGCGGGGCAAGCAGGCTTCAAAGCCAAATTGATCGGCATCGCCGCCATTCTGTCGGAAAGCAGTAACGAACAAGGCGATTGCGAATTGATTATTGAAATCGATCCCAAACACCTTGGCCTGCTCAAGCAAATCCAGTGCGAAGAACTCGCCTAACGTTTAACTTTTAAATAAAACCTTTGAAAAACAATAGCAAAATTTATGCCGACCGAAATTCGCTCGCTAAAATCCGGCCCGCAAGGGTCAACAACTCAATAGTGCAGTCTTTTTGCGGTAAAATAGAATATTGGCGGCCGCTTCCATCTCGGACGCATTTACGGAAATTAATTGAACAATAATGCTTTGGAGTTATTTCTATGTCTTGGAATGAGCCTGGCGGCGACAAAAATGACCCATGGAGCGGACGCAATGACAAAAACAACCCGCCCCCCGACCTGGATGAGGTGATTCGTTCCCTGCAGGATAAATTTAAAAACCTGTTCGGCGGCGGCGGCGGCGGGGATTCCCTGCAGCAGGGTCCCGCGCCGCTCAAAACCCTGGGCTTGGTCGCCGCCGGCGCGCTGGCCCTATGGGGGGTTAGCGGGTTTTACACCGTCGAGGAAGGCACGCGCGGCGTGGTCACCCGTTTCGGCGCGTACGTCAGCGTCACTCAGCCCGGCCTGAACTGGCATCTGCCCGCGCCGATTGAACAAGTCTCGGTGGTCAACGTCGAGCAACAACGCTTCATCGAAATCGGCTACCGCTCCGGCGGCGCGCAAAACAGCGGCTCGGTACCCAAGGAAGCCATGATGCTGACCCGCGACGAAAACATCGTCGACGTGCGCCTGGCGGTGCAATACCAAGTCAAGGACGCCAAGGAATTCCTGTTCAACGTCTATGACCCGACCTCCACGCTGAAACAAGTCACCGAAAGCGTGGAACGCGGCGTCATCGGCCATAGCGACATGGACTTCGTGCTAACCGAAGGCCGTAGCGAAATCGTGCTGGCCATCAAAAGTGAAATTCAAGCCATCATGGATTCCTACAAGGCCGGCATCTTGATCACCAGCGTCAACCTGCAAGACGCGCAACCGCCCGAACAAGTGCAAGGCGCATTCGAGGACGCCATCAAGGCGCGCGAGGACAAACAACGCCTCATCAACGAAGCCGAGGCCTACTCCAACGACGTAGTGCCCAAAGCCCGCGGCGCGGCCTCGCGCATCGTGCAAGAAGCCGAGGGCTATAAACAAAAAGTCATCGCCAAAACCGACGGCGACGTCAGCCGTTTCTCGCAAATGCTCGGCCAATACCAAAACGCCCCGGCGGTCACCAAGCAACGCCTGTATCTGGAAACCATGGAAAACGTGATCGGCGGCGCGAACAACATCCTGGTGGACGTCAAAGACGGCAACAACATTCTATACCTGCCTTTGGACAAACTGGGCTCCAGGCCCCTGGACGCTCCGCAGTCGCAAACGGTGCGCGACGCCGTGGCCTCCGCCCCCGCGCCGGTCAAGGAATCCAAAAGCGACATCCGCGCCAACAGCCGCGAACGTGACGTAAGAGGACGGAATGATGTTAAATAATTCAATGTTAAATAAAATAGTGATCGCCCTTGTCGTATTGTCGCTGGCAATATCCATGTCGGCGTTCACCGTCGGCACCAACGAACGGGTGATAAAATTTCGCATGGGCGAAATCGTCGGCGTCGGCTACGCGCCCGGCCTGCACTTTAAATGGCCTATCATCAACGACGTCAAAAAATTCGACTCGCGCATCCTGACCATGGACTCCACGCCCGAGCGCTTTTTAACCGCCGAAAAGAAAAACGTGATCGTCGATTCCTTCGTCAAATGGCGCATCGGCGACGTCAAAAGCTTTTTCACCACCGTGGCCGGCGACGTCAACCAAGCCAACATCCGCTTGGATCAAATCGTCAAGGACTCGTTCCGCAGCGAATTCAGCAAGCGCGAAATCAAGCAACTGGTATCCACCGACCGCAGCATCATCCGCGAAACCATCATCACCAACGTCACGCCCCACGCGCAGAAACTGGGCATCGAAATCGTCGACGTGCAAGTCAAACGCATAGACTTGCCGAGCGAAGTCAGCAACTCGGTCTATCAGCGCATGGAAGCCGAGCGCGCGCGGGTAGCGCGCGAATTCCGCTCCCAGGGCGCGGAAGCGGCCGAGCGCATCCGCGCCGACGCCGACAAACAACGCGAAATCATCCTGGCCAACGCCTACCGCGACTCCGAAATTCTGCGCGGAGAAGGCGACGCCAAAGCGGCCGAAACCTCCGCCAAAATCTATGCCCAGGACCCGGAGTTTTTTGCTTTTTACCGCAGCATGGCCGCCTACCGACAAAGCCTCGGCAAAAACGGAGACATCCTGGTGCTGGAACCGCAATCCGATTTTTTCAAGTATTTCAAAAATCCGAAATAAGCGGAACTTAGGAATTATATAAGTTAAGAATTATAATTAAACTTTAACGCCCCAAACGGGGCGTTTTATTGCCTGGGACGACAACATGCAAAAAAAAGATTCCTGGCTGCTGCCTGAAGGCATAGACGAGGCCTTGCCGGAACAAGCCAAACAACTGGAGCGTCTGCGCCGCATACTGCTGGACGCATTCGCCTGCTGGGGTTACCAACTGGTGATACCCCCGCTGGTTGATTTTCTAGACTCCCTGCTCGTCGCCGGCGGCGCGGATTTGGAACACCAAACCTTTAAACTGACCGACCAGCTCAGCGGAAAATTACTGGGCGTGCGCGCCGACATGACGCCGCTCGTCGCCCGCATGGACGCCCACCACCTGCCGCACCCCCGGCCCGCCCGTTTATGCTATTACGGCACAGTGTTGCACACCCTGGGCGACCCCTTGGAAAAAACCCGCGCCCCCATGCAAATCGGGGCCGAACTCTACGGCCACGCCGGCCTGGACAGCGACTTTGAAATCATCGGCCTGATGCTGGAAACCCTGTCCTTGAGCGGCGTCGAAAACGCCTATCTGGACCTCGGCCACGTCGCCGTATATCGCGCCCTGGTCAACATGGCCGGCCTGAATCCGGCCCAGGAAGCCGAATTGTTCACCCTGCTGCAACGCAAGGCGCGCGCCGATTTAAACCAGTTTCTGGCCGAACAGCCGCTGGAAGCCGGCAAAGCCGACTGGTTCCGCGCCTTGCCTGAACTGAACGGCGGCCTGGAAACCCTAGACCGCGCCGGCGCGCTCTACGCCGGCCTGAACAACCCGGACATCGACCGCGCGTTAAACGATTTACAAACCCTGGCCGGCAAATTGCGCCGCGCTTATCCGAATCTGCCGCTCAGTTTCGATCTGGCCGAACTGCGCGGCTACCATTATCATACCGGAGTCGCTTTCGCCGCCTTCATTCCGGAAATTGGCCGCGAAATCGCCCGCGGCGGCCGTTACGACAACATAGGCCGCGCGTTCGGCCGCGCCCGCCCGGCCACCGGCTTCAGCGCCGACCTCAAGGTACTGGTCAATCTATTCCAAGCCGCCGCGCCGGACGCACAAAAAGAAATCATCTTCGCCCCCAGCGGCGGCGATCCGGGCTTGCATGAAGCCGTCCGCGACCTGCGCGCGCAAGGGCGGACCGTGATTCAACATTTGCCTGAACAAATCGGCGACGCCGCGGCCCTGGGCTGCAACGCCATTCTAGCCTGGCGCGACCAACAATGGGTCGTCGCCGCATTAGCTGTATAAGGAACTCTCAATGGGAAAAAACGTAGTCATCATAGGCGCTCAATGGGGCGACGAAGGTAAAGGCAAACTGGTTGATTTATTAACCGAGCAAGCCGCGGCCGTGGTCCGCTTTCAAGGCGGCCACAACGCGGGACACACGCTCGTCATCGACGGCGAAAAAACCGTGCTGCACCTGATTCCTTCCGGCATTCTGCACCCCAGCGTGCAATGCCTGATCGGCAATGGCGTGGTATTGTGTCCGGAATCCTTGCTCAAGGAAATTGAAATCCTCGAAAACTCCGGCATTGAAGTGCGCGGCCGCCTGAAAATCAGCGAATCCTGCGCCTTGATTCTGCCGGTGCACATTGCCGTGGACCAAGCGCGGGAAAAAGCCCGCGGCGACAAAGCCATCGGTACCACCGGGCGCGGCATCGGCCCCGCCTACGAGGACAAAACCGCCCGCCGCGGCCTGCGAGCCGGCGACTTGCGCAACTTCGACGAATTCGCCGAGCGCCTGCGTGATCTGGTGGCCTACCACAATTTCATGCTCACCGAATACTATAAAGTCGAGCCGGTGGACTACGACCAAATCTTGGCCCAATCGCAAGCCTTGTCCGAAGTCATCATCCCGATGCTGGCCGACGTCAGCGAAGAACTCAACATCTTCCGCCAACAAGGCCACAACATTTTGTTTGAAGGCGCGCAAGGCGCGTTATTGGATATAGACCACGGCACCTACCCTTATGTCACCTCATCCAACACCACCGCCGGCGGCGCCGCCACCGGCAGCGGCGTCGGCCCGCTGGCGCTGGACTACGTGCTCGGCGTGGCCAAGGCATACGCCACCCGCGTCGGCAACGGACCGTTTCCGACCGAACTCGACGACGCCTACGGCGAACACCTGGGCCGCGTCGGTCAGGAATTCGGCGCCACCACCGGCCGCAAACGCCGTTGCGGCTGGTTCGACGCCGTCTCCATGCGCAAATCCGCCATGCTGAACAGCCTAAGCGGCCTGTGCCTGACCAAATTAGACGTGCTGGACGGGCTGGACAAAATCGGCATCTGCACCGCCTACAAAATCGAAGGCGTCCCGACCAGCATCGCCCCGCTCGGCGCGGACCGCTACGCCGCCTGCGAAGCGGTGATCGAAGAATTGCCCGGCTGGAGCGAGTCCACCGCCGGCCTCACCGACTATACGCAACTGCCGGCCAACGCCAAGGCCTATATTGCCCGCATCGAGGAATTGGTCGGCGTTAAGGTCACCATTCTGTCCACCGGCCCGGATCGCAACCAAACCATCATTCTGGACCATCCATTCAATCCGGATCATTCGTTCAAAGCGTAAACCGAATACAACCGATGCCCGCAGCTCCTGCTCTTCCGTTCCGTTTTCCCTCCGGGTTTGAAACATGACCGACGCCGTTTACAGCGTATCGCAACTCAACCGGGCGGCAAAACGGCTACTGGCTGAACATTTCCCGCTGGTCTGGGTCAGCGGAGAAATCTCCAACCTAAGCGCGCCCGCCTCCGGCCACCTGTACTTCACCTTAAAGGACGCCCAGGCCCAAGTGCGTTGCGCCCTATTCAAGGGCCAGCAAACCGGAATGGATTGCAAACCGGCCGACGGCCTGCAAGTATTGGTCAGCGCCCAACTCACCCTCTACGAAGCGCGCGGCGATTATCAATTGATCGTAGAAACCATGGCCGAACTCGGCGACGGCGCCTTGCGCCTGGCCTTTGAACGCCTGAAGCGCAAACTCGCTCAAGAAGGCCTGTTCGACGAAGAACGCAAAAAACCGCTGCCGGCGCTGCCGCGCGCCATCGGCGTCATCACATCCCCCAGCGGCGCGGCGGTGCGCGACATTTTAACCGTGCTGAAACAACGTTTCCCGGCGCTGCCGGTCATCATCTACCCGGCCGCGGTGCAAGGCGAAACCGCTAAAACCGATATCGTGCGCGCCCTGCAACAAGCCAACCGCCTGCAACACGTCGATGTGTTGATCCTCGGCCGCGGCGGCGGCTCGCTGGAAGATTTGCAAGCCTTCAACGAAGAGATCGTGGCCCGCGCCATCGCCGCCAGCGACATTCCAGTGATCGCCGCCGTCGGCCACGAAACCGACGTCACCATCGCCGACTTCGCCGCCGACCTGCGCGCCGCCACGCCATCCGCCGCGGCGGCGCTGGCCGCGCCGTTGCAAAGCGCTTGGCGCGCCGCCTTCGCGGCGCACGAACTGAAAATGACGCAAATCATGCGCCGCCGGCTGGATCAAAACCAACAAACGCTAGACTGGCTACACAAAGCCTTGCAACAACAGCACCCCGGACAAAAATTACACTTGAACCGGCATCGCTTGCAAACCTTATCCGCGCGCATGCAATGGAGCGTGCTGAGCCTGCTCGGTCAACGACGGCAATCCTTGCGTCTGGCCGAACACCGGCTGCAAGCGCAACAACCCGGCCAACGCGTGGCGCGGGCCGCGCAACGTTTAGCGCACCTACAACCACGGCTGCGGCAATGCATGCAAACCGTGTTGTGCCAGCGTACACAACGTTGCGCGGCCGCCATGCAACTATTACACGCAGTTAGCCCGCTCGCCACCCTGGAGCGGGGTTACAGCATCAGCGAACGCTACAGCGACCGACGCGTCGTCAAATCGGTCGCGCAACTCGCCGCCGGCGATTTATTGCTTACCCGTTACGCTCAAGGTAAAACCATTAGCCAAGTGCAGGAAATTATCCATGATTAAATTTTTCATTCTCTTATTTCTACCCGCATTATTTCTCCCTTCATTTTGCGTCGCCGCTAAATTGCCGCAAGCCGCGCTGGTTCCCGGCGGCATAGCGGAAATACCGGTCAGCCCGATGGAACTGCCGGAACCCAAGGTCTATTACAACAACAATCGCGTGCTAGTGGTCGAACAACAAGGCCAATGGCTGGCCGTGGTCGGCATACCGCTGACAGCCACCCCCGGCGCGCAATCGCTCTCGGTGCACACCGACGCCGAAACCCGCGACGTCTCGTTTAACATCGAAGACAAACATTATCCGGAACAAAGCCTGACCAAAAAACACGCCCGCTGGGCGAATAAATTGAGCGCCGCTGAATTAAAGCGCCTCCAAAAAGAGACCGAAAAAATTGCCCAAATCAAGTCCACCTGGAGCGAGCGTCCGGTTGACCTGGACTTTAAACCGCCGGTAACCGGTCAAATCAGCGGCGGCTTTGGCCTAAAACGTTATTTCAACGACAACCCGCGCCAACAGCACAACGGCCTGGATATCGCCGCCAAACCCGGAGCGCCGGTGCACGCCGCCGCCAACGGGGCCGTCATAGGCGTCGGCGACTTTTTCTTCAATGGCAAATCCGTATTTGTGGATCACGGCCAAGGCCTGATCAGCGTCTACCAACACCTGAATAAAATCCGCGTCAAACCCGGCCAAAGCCTTAAACAAGGCGATTTAATCGGCGCGGTCGGCGCCACCGGCCGCGTCACCGGCCCGCATTTACATTGGATGGTTTATCTTAACGCCGAGGCGGTGGACCCGACGCTATTCGTCCCCGGCCAATTGCCCGCGGCCAAAACCGCCAAGCCGTAAAACGTGGACTCACGCCGCCATGTTCATTTTCCCGCGCATGGCGTAAAATCGCCGCCTAACCCAATCTATTGGAGAGCAACACCATGAAACTATTGCCTATCCTAGTCCTTATGCTGACCGCCGCCTGGGCGCGCGCCGAAGAAGCGGCGCCCGCCGAGGCGAAACCAGCCGAGACCAAACCCGCGGACGGAAACCCAGCCGGCTCAAACCCAGCGGATGCCAAACCAGCCGCCGAGGAATGGAACGCCACCAGCCTTAGCGACGATGTGATCAAAAAGATCCAGCAAGCGCAATACACCTATAAAAAATGCGTGGTGGACGCCATGCGCAAACCGGAAACCGCCAAACTGGAAAGCCGCAACGCCACCGACTTCGTCATCAAATCCTGCGAACCTACCTTGGCCGAAATCCGCAAAACATACACCGACGCTCAAGTGCCGGGCGTCATCGCCGACCGGCACTTGAAAAAACTGCGGATTCAAGTCACCCGCAACGTGTTACAAGAACTCATGTACGCCGAAGCCGCCAAAAAAGCCGGTCAACCTGAAACTCACTAACCATGAATAGCGTATACACCCTAGACCTCAGCCTGTGGCCGTCCACCTTCGACGCCTGGCACGCTGCCCTCGCCGCCGCCGACTTTATCCTACTTTTACTCCTGACCATAGTCTCCATCGCCGCTTGGCGCTCCGCTTGCCGCCGCCCGGCCAGCCCGCCGCCGGAGCCGCAAATCCGCGAACCGGAAATTCGCGTGGTCGAGAAAATCGTGGAAGTGGAAAAAATCGTCGAAGTCGAAAAACCCGCTCCGCTACCCGAACCCATTATCCTGCGTGAATCCAATAGCGACGCCGCCCTGCAACTCTTGGGCCTGCTGCAAGGCGAAGCCCGTTTTATCGACTTCGTGCAAGAAGACATGACCGGATTCAGCGACGCCGACATCGGAGCCGCCGCCCGCATCGTGCACCAGGGCTGCGCCAAAACCCTACGCGAATACTTCAAAATCAGCCCGGTCAGCCAGGAAAAAGAAGGGCAGCGCGTTAGCCTGCCAGCCGGATTCGACGCCGGCAAATACCGGCTGATAGGCAATGTCGCCGGCAATGCGCCTTACAACGGCGTGCTGGTGCACAAAGGCTGGCAGGTCGAGGCCACGCATTTGCCCAAGCTGACCGCCGGCCACAACCCCAACATCATCGCCCCGGCCGAGGTGGAATTATGAATCCGGACCCGCGCTACTCGGTCGGCATCGACCTAGGCACCACTCACTGCGTACTCTCGTACCTGGATTTGACCACCCTGGAGCAAGACCGCCCGGAATTAACGGTGCTGGCCATTCCGCAACTCACCGCCCCCGGCGTGATCGAAGACAAATATCAACTGCCGTCCTTCATCTACCGGCCGCACCCAGCCGAACTGAACCCCGGCGCTGACGCCCTGCCTTGGAACCCGCAACCGGAATACCTGACCGGCGAAATCGCCCGCCATCTGGGCGGTAAAACCCCCATCCGGCTGGTGGCCAGCGCCAAAAGCTGGCTCTGCCATGCCGGCGTGGATTGCAAACAAGCCATCCTGCCGCCGGACGCGCCGGAAGAAGTAGCCCGCGTCTCCCCGTTTCACGCCAGCAAAGCTTATTTGCAACACCTGCTCGCCGCCTGGAGCCACCGCTTTCCGGAGCACCCGCTGTCCGCGCAAGACCTCACCCTCACCGTGCCGGCATCCTTTGATCCGGCCGCGCGCGAACTAACCATGGAAGCCGCCCGCGAAACCGGCCTCGGCCAAGCGGTATTGCTGGAAGAACCGCAAGCGGCCCTGTATAGCTGGATCGAAGACAGCCACGGCGACTGGCGCAACTACGTACACGTAGGCGACGTCATCTTGGTAGTCGACATCGGCGGCGGCACCACCGACCTGTCCTTGATCGCGGTCACCGCCGAGGACGGCAATCTTCAACTGACCCGGCTGGCGGTCGGCGACCACATCCTGCTCGGCGGCGACAATATGGATTTGGCCCTAGCCTACCGCTTGAAAGCCAAACTGGAACCAGCCTCCGGCAAACGCCTGGAGGCCTGGCAACTGGCCGCACTGACTCACGCCTGCCGCGAAGCCAAGGAAAAACTGTTCAACCAGCCCGAACTGGCCGAGTATCCCATCGCCTTGGCCGCGCGCGGCTCCTCGCTGATCGGCGGCACGCTAAGAACCGAACTCACCCGCCGCGAACTGGAAGAAACCCTAGTCGAAGGCTTTTTGCCCTATACCGCCAGCGGCGACAAACCGCTGATCCGGCCGCGCGGCGGCCTGCGCGGCAGCGGCCTGCCCTACGCCCAAGACGCCGCCGTCACCCGCCATCTAGCGGCGTTTTTATCCAAGCAACTACACGCCGCCGCCGAATACCAAGACATCAACCTGCCGCAACACGCCAGCTTTTTACACCCCACCTGCATACTGTTCAACGGCGGCGTATTCAAGGCCGGCCCGCTGGCCGAACGCCTACTCGCCGTGCTCAATCAATGGCTGGCGGCGGAACAAGCCCCGCAGGCGCGGCTGCTGCCCGGCGCGGACCTGGACCTGGCGGTGGCCCGCGGCGCGGCTTACTACGGTCACGTGCGTAAAGGCAAAGGCGTGCGTATCAAGGGCGGCGCGGCGGCGGCCTATTACGTCGGCGTGGAAAGCGCCATGCCGGCGGTGCCAGGCTTCGCTCCGGAAATCGAAGCCCTATGCATCGCGCCGTTCGGCATGGAAGAAGGCACCGAACTCTCCCTGCCCAACGACGAATTCGGCCTAGTCATCGGCGAACCGGTACGCTTCCGATTTTTCGCCTCCAAAACCCGCCGCGACGACATCATCGGCGCGCGGCTGGATTACTGGAGCGAGGACGAACTGGAAGAACTCGGCGAAATCGAAATCACCTTGCCGGATGAAGGCAACCAAGCCGGCGGCATCGTGCCGGTACACCTAACCGCCGCCTACACCGAAGTCGGCACCCTGGAACTGCGCGCCGTCTCCCGCCGCGACCAACAACGCTGGAAAATCGAATTCGAAGTCCGCGACAACCAAAACCAACAACCCATTAACCCGGAGCCTCCCTATTCGGAGCAATAAGCTAACAGCCTAAGCCAAAACAATCCCGCGAACCTTAGTAAAAGGCTGTCGGCGCTAAAGTAAAAGGCCGTTGGCGCTAAACCGGCCTCGGCGGCGGGATTCGGTTGTCGGGGGACGCCGTGAATACCTCCATGTAGGCTTGGAGCCCGCATCCATGCGGGCTACACCCCCGCCAACCAGTCCAGAGACTAGCATCGCGGAACAATAGGCTAACCATCTAAGCCAAAACAATCGCACGAACCTACGTAAAAGGCCGTTGGCGCTAAACCGGCCTCGGCGGCGGGATTCGGTTATCGGGGGACGCCGTGAATACCTCCATGTAGGCTTGGAGCCCGCATCCATGCGGGCTACACCCCCGCTAACCGAATCCCGCCGCCAAGGCCTAGAGTGGTTAGTTGACCAAAGTTTGTCCCGACTTAGACTAGTCGCCAATCAATATTAAACAAACTTACAAAACCCGGCCCGGCGTAGCCAACCAAACGGCGTTGCTCTTGAACACCGCCCAGCACTGCATCCCGGCATGCAAGCGCAAAGCCAACGCGCTCCGCCGCGTCACCTGCGCGGTCAAACGCGCCCCCTCCGACAAGCGCAACCAAGCCTGCGCCTCCACCGCGCCGATCTCCACCCGCTCAATCACGCCCCAAAATTGATTCCTCGCCGAAAACCGCAAATTCTCCGGCCCCACGCACAAAGTAATTTGCTGCGAATCAATCAACGCCAACACCTCGCCGCCGACGGTCAAATCCAAACCCGCAGCCTCATGCGGCGTCAGCGCCACCCGCAACAACTCCCCGGTCTTCAACCTGACCACCGCCTCGCTAGTTCCCGCCCCGGCGGCCAGCTCCGTCAGCGCGCCGAACAAACGGTTCGCCATGCTAATCTGCAAACTAACCGGCCGCAACAAATAAGCCGCCTCCACGTCCTGAGCCGCCATTCGATTCAACCGCTCCAAACACAACGCATGCTCGGAGCGCAAACCTTCATACAAAGCCAACAACGTCCGCCCCGCCGGCGTCAACCGGCTCCCGCCCCCGCCGCTGCCCCCGGCCGCCGATTCCAACAAATCCCGCGCCGCGCTCCGGTTCCCCCGCTCAATCAAACTCCACGCCCGCTTATAACTCAAACCCGCCAGCCTCGCCGCCCGGTTAATCGACCCGCACCCGTCTATCGCCCGCAACAAGGCGAACAACTCGCCGTCCAAGCCGTCGCCAAGATTAATATCGCCTTGCACTAAATCCGTCATGTTCTACTCCGATTGCGTGCCAAAAATTTTCCTGATTAACCATAAATGCTTCAGATAAAGCTAATCTACAAAAGTGTGCGATGATCACCCGAAAATTTAGGTCTAGTAATATCTTTAAAGCAATCTAAAACTTCTATAGGATGTGCTGAATGCAATGAAGCGCATCGCTCGCGAATACTTGCGATTACACAAGTTAAATATATTACCGAACATAGTTTATTGGGTGGCATATATTTACAAATCAATAAGAATCAGCTAATATCATCACTAATAGCGTCGGTTTCGGGGCTGAGGAGGAAACCCGGCCTACCATTCCTAGCTAATTATTGCTATTCGTTTCATGCCGACTTAAAAATCCGCATAGCGGTCATTCAATTTTTGGTAAGTCGTCACCGGTTGAAAGGTTCCAACCGACCTATTGCGGTCTTTCAGATAATTTATGTCAACGGCAACCGTTATCATTTGCAATCATTCGCGAACCATGGCGTTGGATGTGTCCCAACAGATGCGCTTCGCTTTCGCTCCTCACATGCTATGGCCCTAAACCAACGTTAATGTCCATGCGTACCGATAAACTATTTTATAGGTTGTTTCAACAAATTCCCGCGGCATTCAGGCTCTTGGCCTTGGATTATCCAGCCAACGCCTACCGCTTTCAATCGGTCGAACTAAAAGAGATAGGCTTCCGGCTGGATGGCGTCTATCTGCCCGCCGATGAAGAACCGGACTTGCCGGTGATTTTTG
>CAIYSZ010000001.1 GCA_903928965.1 uncultured Pseudomonadota bacterium | reverse complement strand
GGGGTGTTTCTGAGGTTAGACTCTGAGGAGGCGGCATGACATTGTCTTCCCCACGCCCGTGGGGGTGTTTCTTAGGCTCTTTGACCAAATTACGCCAAACACCTGTCTTCCCCACGCCCGTGGGGGTGTTTCTTGCTGAACTCCAGATGGCGCGGCAAGCAAAGTGTCTTCCCCACGCCCGTGGGGGTGTTTCTTGCGCGCGATTTGCAGCGCCGCTTTTAGGCCTGTCTTCCCCACGCCCGTGGGGGTGTTCAAGGCCATATCGGCCAAATACTGAGGTAATGCCTGTCTTCCCCACGCCCGTGGGGGTGTTTCTGGCGACTATTACCTGAACACCGCCAACGGCCAGTCTTCCCCACGCCCGTGGGGGTGTTTCTAAGGCGTTGATTCAGCAGTGGGTAAACGATTAGTCTTCCCCACGCCCGTGGGGGTGTTTCTACCTAAAGGATTTTGACCCCCTAGGGGGCACCGTCTTCCCCACGCCCGTGGGGGTGTTTCCGGCCGTGGCCAATCTTACTCGCGATCAGCTTAGTCTTCCCCACGCCCGTGGGGGTGTTTCTTCAAAAAAGGTGGGTGGTGCGCCTTCCGTGGCGTCTTCCCCACGCCCGTGGGGGTGTTTCTTTGACCGGGCCGACCGGGGCTACGGGCGCAACGTCTTCCCCACGCCTGTGGGGGTGTTTCCGTAACAAGCCATTGCACTAAATCGTATCTACGTATTGATTGTATTAATAGTTTTTGTTAAGCAAGTTTCGCGCTTGGGCTTGTTGCTCGGGGTTGCCTTCGGTGATGACTTGTTCCGCTAGTTCTTGGGCTAGGGTTGGTTCACCCATGTCGAGGTAGGCTTTGATGAGGTCTAGTTTGGTTTCGTTGGGGTCTTGGTCGGTCAGGTCGTCGTAGTCGTCTTCGGATTCAATCTGTTCCAGTTCGTCGTTGATGCTTGTGGGCGGCTTGATGTGTGTCGGGTCAAAACTGTAGCCGAAGTCGTCGCGGTTTGCCGGGTCTGTGATTTCATCTTCCGCCGCGTTTCTAGCCGTGGTTGACGCAGCGCTGGATTTACGTTGTCGCCGCAGCCAGACGGCTAGCAAAACCGACGGCAACAGGGCCGCGGCCAGCCAGGGCGCATGATGCATGGCGAAATGGGTTTCCGGTGTCGCGGCGGCGGGCGTGCTGATGGGCGACGGGGTTTCGGGTTGGCTGGTTGCCGGCGGTTGTTGGCGTTGTTGTTCCAGACTGTCGATTTTGTGCTGCAGTTGTTCAATGGCCGCTTGTTGTTCGGCTTCGCGGCTTAGGTTTGGCGGAGCGGAGGCCAGCGGGGCCGGGTCGGGTATGTGCAGCCGGACGCCGGATTTAAGATGCAGCGGGTTGTGTTGGCGGAAGGCCTTTGGGTTGTTTTGGTAAAGTTCCACAAACATTTGCTCGGCGCTGACGCCGCGTTCGGGGGCGAGCCGTTGCGCGATGAGCCATAAATCCTCGCCGGCTTGGGTGGGGCCGTATTGCTTGTCTCCCGGCGTATAGCCGGAGGCGGGCGCTTGGCGCGCCGGCTTGTGTTTGTGGCGGGGAATGGCGGCCAGAAGTTGCGCGTCGCTCCAGGTTTGCAAGACGTTTTCCGGGATGGCCGGCTCCGCGGCCGCGCCGGTTTGGCCGAGGCCGAGCGCCAAAAGGCAGATCAGCGGGAGTTGGCCGGCGCGCATGGTGTTTATAGGTAGTGCTTGATGAGCTCTTCGGCGATTTGGATGCTGTTCAACGCCGCGCCCTTGCGCAGATTGTCGCTGACCACCCACAGGTTGAGACCGCAGGGGGAAGATATGTCCTCGCGGATGCGGCCGACATAGACCGGGTCATTGCCCGCGGCTTCGGTGACCGGGGTGGGATAGCCGCCGTCCAGCCGGTCGTCGATGACTATGACGCCGGGGGCTTTGCTTAGCAGTTCGCGCGCTTGCGTGGCGGTGATTTTTTGTTTGGTTTCGATATGCACCGCTTCGGAGTGGCCGAAGAATACCGGCACCCGCACGGCGGTGGGATTGACCAAAATGTGCTCGTCGCCGAGGATTTTGCGGGTTTCCCACACCATTTTCATTTCTTCCTTGGTGTAGCCGTTGTCCATGAATACGTCGATTTGCGGGATGACGTTGAAGGCGATTTGTTTAGGGTAGACTTTGGGTTGTATCGGCTTTAGGTTTAACAAGTTGGCGGTTTGCAAGGCCAATTCGTCAATCGCTTCCTTACCGGTGCCTGATACGGCTTGGTAGGTGGCGACGTTGATGCGGGTAATGCCTACCGCGTCGTAGATGGGTTTTAGCGCCACCAGCATTTGGATGGTGGAGCAATTCGGGTTGGCGATGATGCCGCGGTTTTTGTAGTCGGCGATGTGATGCGGGTTGACTTCCGGCACCACGAGCGGAATATCCGGCTCGTAGCGGAAATGCGAGGTATTGTCGATCACCACGCAACCGGCCTCCGCCGCTTTGGGGGCGTATATCGCCGACACCGAGGCGCCGGGGGAGAATAATCCGATCTGCGCCTGACTGAAATCAAAGTCGGCCAAGTCTTGGATGACCACGGATTCGTCGCGAAAGGCGATGCGTTTGCCGGCGGAGCGTTCGCTGGCCAGGGCGTAAAGCTGGCCGACCGGGAAGTTGCGCGCCTCAAGTATGCTGATCATGGCTTCGCCGACCGCGCCGCTGGCGCCGACGACTGCTACGTCATAGGTTTTGCTCATGGGGCTGACTCCGCTTTCAAGGCGTTTAGCACGGCCGCGCCCATTTCAGAAGTGCCGACTTTGGTCATGCCCTCGGAATAAATGTCGGCGGTGCGCACGTTGGAATCCAGCGCGGCGTTGACCGCTTGTTCAATGCGGTTGGCCGCTTCTTCATTTTGGAAAGTATAGCGCAGCATCATGGCGGTGGAGAGTATGGTCGCCAGCGGGTTGGCCACGCCTTGGCCGGCGATATCCGGCGCGGAGCCGTGGATCGGTTCGTACATGCCTTTGTTGTTGGCGTCAAGCGAGGCCGAGGGCAGCATGCCGATGGAGCCGGTCAGCATGGCGGCGATATCGGACAAGATGTCGCCGAACATATTGGTGGTGACGATGACGTCGAACTGTTTGGGGGCGCGCACCAATTGCATGGCCGCGTTGTCTACGTACATGTGGCTGAGTTGCACGTCCGGGTAATCCTTGCCGACTTCGGTGACGATTTGCCGCCACAGTTCGGTGCATTCCAGCACGTTGGCTTTGTCCACCGAGCACAGTTTTTTGCGGCGTTGGCGGGCGATCTTGAACGCGGAGTGGGCGATGCGGCGGATTTCCGATTCGCTGTAGATTTTGGTGTTGACGCCGACTTTTTCGCCATTTTCCAATTTGCTGACGCCGCGCGGCTGGCCGAAGTAAATGCCGCCGGTCAGTTCGCGCACGATCATTAGATCCAGGCCGCTGACGACTTCCGGTTTTAGGGTGGAGGCGTCCACCAGTTGCGGATATAGCACGGCGGGGCGTAAATTGGAGAACAGGCCCAGTTCGGAGCGGACGCCGAGCAGGCCGCGCTCCGGACGCACCGCGTGCGCCAAGGGTTCCCATTTTGGGCCGCCGACCGCGCCGAGCAGCACGGCGTCGGCGTGTTTGCACAGGTTTAGGGTCTGTTGCGGCAGCGGCGTGCCGAACGCGTCGTAGGCCGCCCCGCCGATCAGGGCGTGGTCGAAGGTTAGGCCCAGCTGCATGTCTTTGTTCAAATAGCTTAGGACTTTAATCGCCTCGGAGACGATTTCCGGGCCGATGCCGTCGCCGGCTAGGACTGCGATTCTTTTGGACATTATTACTCTTTCCTCATGTTGCTGGGCTAGGCGTCGCGGAATAGCCAAGGGGCGCGCGCCGCGCGTTGTTGTTCGTAAGCTCGGATTTTATCGGCGTACCGCAGCGTTAGGGCGATGTCGTCCAAGCCGTTGAGCAGCCGGTGACGCCGGTTTTCGTCTATGTTAAAGCGCAAGGTCTCGCCAACGGGCGTGACGATGGTTTGTTGCTCTAAATCAATGCTGAGTCGGTAGCCGGGACGCAGCTCGCTGAATAAGGCGTCTACTTGCGCGCTGGTCAAGGTAATCGGCAGGACGCCGTTTTTGAAACAGTTGTTGTAAAAAATGTCGGCGTAACTGGGGGCGATGATGGCGCGGAAGCCGTAATCTTCCAAGGCCCAGGGGGCGTGTTCGCGCGAGGAGCCGCAGCCGAAGTTTTCGCGGGTCAATAAAATGGCGGCGCCTTGGTATTGCGGCTGGTTCAGCACGAAATCCGGGTTCAATGGGCGGTGGGTGCAATCCATTTCCGGTTCGCCCCGGTCCAGATAGCGCCATTCGTCGAACAGGAACGGGCCGAAGCCGGCGCGGCGGATGGATTTTAAAAATTGTTTCGGGATGATGGCGTCGGTGTCCACGTTGGCGCGGTCCAAGGGGGCGACCAAGCCAGTTAATTGGGTGAATGCTTTCATGCCTGCTCCTCGGCCGGAAGTTCGGCCGGGTCGATAAAATGGCCGGCGATGGCCGCCGCCGCCGCCAAGGCCGGGCTGACCAGGTGGGTGCGGCCGCCATAGCCTTGCCGGCCTTCAAAATTACGGTTGGAGGTGGAGGCGCAGTGCTCGCCGGCTTCCAGGCGGTCGGCGTTCATCGCTAGGCACATGGAGCAGCCGGGCTCGCGCCATTCAAAACCGGCGTCAAGAAATATTTGGTGCAGGCCTTCGGCTTCGGCTTGGCGTTTCACTAGGCCGGAGCCGGGCACGATCAACACTTGTTTGACCGTGGCGGCCTTGCGCCGTCCCTTGGTCACGGCGGCGGCGGCGCGCAGGTCTTCAATGCGCGAGTTGGTGCAGGAACCGATAAACACCCGGTCCAGGCGGATGTCGCCGATTTTTTGCCCGGCTTGCAGGCCCATGTATTGTAAGGCGCGGCGCATGCCTTCGCGCTTGACGCCGTCGCTGGCGTGTTCCGGGTCCGGCACTACGCCGTCCACCGCGACCACCATGTCCGGGGTGGTGCCCCAGGTGACTTGCGGTTTGATGTCTTGAGCGGAAAGTTCGACTACTTGGTCGAAGATGGCGTCCGCGTCGGAATGCAGGGTGCGCCAGTAGCGTTCGGCGGCGTCCCAGTCCGCGCCTTTGGGCGAGTAGGGGCGGCCGCGGTAGTAGTCTATGGTGGTTTGGTCCACCGCGATCAAGCCGGCGCGAGCCCCGGCCTCAATGGCCATGTTGCATACCGTCATGCGGCCTTCCATGCTCAGGGCTTGAATCGCTTCGCCGGCGAATTCTATGCTATGGCCGACGCCGCCGGCGGCGCCGATGCGGCCGATAATGGCTAGGATAATGTCCTTGGCGGTGACGCCGGGGCGGGTGCGGCCGTTGACTTTAATCAATAGATTCTTGGCTTTTTTTTGCACCAAGCATTGGGTGGCTAGGGCATGTTCCACCTCGGAAGTGCCGATGCCGAATGCCAGCGCCGCCGACGCGCCGTGGGTGGAGGTGTGGGAGTCGCCGCAGACCACGGTCATGCCGGGCAAGGTGGCCCCTTGCTCCGGGCCGATGACGTGCACGATGCCTTGGCGGATGTCGTGCATGTCGAATTCGGTGATGCCGAATTCGCGGCAGTTTTGGTCCAGAGTGTCCACTTGCAGGCGGGAAATCGGGTCGCTGATGCCTTGGGCGCGGTTGTCGGTCGGCACGTTGTGATCGGCCACCGCCAGATTGCGCGCGACGCGCCAGGGTTGGCGGCCGTTCAGGCGCAAGCCGTCGAAGGCTTGCGGCGAAGTGACTTCATGGAGCAATTGCCGATCAATATAGATCAGGCACGAGCCGTCGTCTTCCAAATGGACGACGTGATCGTCCCAAAGTTTGTCGTATAAGGTTTTGCCCGCCATGGGTGTGGCTTCCTGTCTAGGTTAAAATCGCCATCAGTTGGGCGGTGATTTCATTGACCGCGCCCACGCCCGGCAGCGAAACGAATTTGGCCGTTTGTCCCGGAGCCGAGTAAAAACCGACCAGCGGTTTGGTTTGTTCATGGTACACGGCCAGGCGTTTGCGCACGGTTTCCTCGCGATCATCGTCGCGTTGGATCAAGGGTTCGCCGGTCACGTCGTCCATGCCGGCTTGCTTGGGTGGATTATATTCAACGTGGTAGCTGCGTCCGGAAGCCGGATGCACGCGGCGGCCGCTCATGCGTTTGATGATTTCGGCGTCGTCCACGGCGATTTCTATGACGAAATCCAGATTCACGCCGAGTTTTTCCAGGCCTTCCGCTTGGGGAATGGTGCGCGGAAAACCGTCCAGCAAAAATCCGTTGCCGCAATCAGGCTGCTGAATGCGTTCCTTGATTAAACCCAGGATGATGTCGTCGGAGACCAGGCCGCCTGCGTCCATGACTTGTTTTGCGGCTATACCCAGCGGCGTGCCTTCCCTAACGGCGGCGCGCAACATGTCGCCGGTGGAAATTTGCGGTATGCCGAATTTTTCGGTAATAAACTGCGCCTGGGTGCCCTTGCCTGAGCCTGGGCTGCCTAACAGCATGATGCGCATGTCAAAACTCCTGTTGGTAAGGGTCAGGCGACCGGTATTGAGAAAACTTGACATTTTAGCGCAAAATTAAGTTTTCGTAATGTTTTGGTTTTAAATACTGGCTGAGTTTGGACGGGTTTGGGTTTTAGCCGGCGGGAGCGCGGTATTTGAAGGGCGGGCAGGCAAAAAAAGCCCGCCCCGAGTATGACGGGGCGGGCGGGGTCGGAAATTATGGGCGGGAAACTACAAGAGTTTCAAACGGCGGCGGCCCAAGGCGCTGATGGCGATCAGGCCGGCCGCGAGCAGGCCGCCGGCGCCGGGCAAAGGCACGGCCGATACGGCGGTTTGGTCGGTGGCGGCGGCTTGGCCGCCAGCGGTGGCGCTGGCTTCGCACCAGCCGGTATTATTGCTTATGGGTGAGATGCAAGTTTGGCTGCCGCCAACCGCCAAAGGGTATTCCGCGCCTGACAATGATTGGGCGAATAGTTCGGCGTTGTTAGGGTTGGCGTTATTGAAGCTGTAATGTTTGCTTAAGTCGATGTCCGTGGTGTTGGCCCGGTAATGCGGGCCTAAAACGTCGCCGGAGAATTGTCCGAATTCCGGCAAGTCGCTGTTGTACAGGGGCGTGTTAAAAGCGCCGGCGTCGGCCGCGGGGGTAAACCGTCGGCTGTGCGTAACCCGGCGTCGCCGCGGTCAATGCCGAGGCGGCCAATAGTACGGAAATTGCAACTTGCTGTTTAGAAGTTTTCATATCAAAGTCCCGTCTAATATGTTTGCGTTTAAAAACCGGCGGCTGGTATAGTCTTGATTCATGCGACAACACGCGCAGTTTCATTGAGGCAATTTTACACCTTTCTGATATGAAAAGGGTTGACGGATCAAATTTTTTTTGCAAAGAGGGCCAAACGGCGTTATGCGGCGCGAATTGAGCCGATTGCGTCTGCCTGGTCTTTTGCGGAAGAGGATGCGCCGGGCAAAAAAAACCAGTCTTGCGGGTTGCGCAAGACTGGCTAGGGTAGGGAAGAGCTGATTATTAGGCTTTCAAGCGGCGGCGTCCAACTACGCCAATTCCCGCCAGACCGGCGGCTAGCATGCCGCCTGCGCCGGGCAAGGGCGCTGGCGTGGGGGCCACTGTCCATGCCAAAAGATAATTGGAGTTTTTCGGCATGCCTTGGGAGTCGTCATCCGGACGTCCGGGCAAGGTATAGGTGTCGAAGTCCAAGGCATTGGCGTAACCGGAAGCCGCGACTTCGTTGCCTAGCCAATAGTCGCCATAGGTAAATTGGGTATTGGTAAACGGGCCGGTGGTCTGGTTTAATTCGTTGTAGTAGAGAACGCCAATTGGGCTGCCGCTTTCGGTGACGCCGGCATTTACCGGCAATTCCCAATTGTTGATGCCGGCGTAAGTGATGCTGTTCAAATATCCGACCCAGGCTTGCGCGCCCCACCAAGTCACATCGCCGGTCGTGGTGTCGAAATCGGCGCTGGTTAATGTGTAGGTTCCGGTTGGGTCGTTTGTATTTGGAGTGTCATGCACTACCCCGCCATTGGCGTTGATGATTTGTTGCACGAAATTGGCTGGATCAGCGGCGTTATTGGCCTGGGTGTAGAACAAATTTGCATCTTGCGTCCAGGTTAGACCGGTTTGCGGGTCGTATACCGTGCCGTTGCCTTCGTTCGTCAAGGAGGCGAAGGCGGGAACGGCGGCGGTTAATAAGCCGCCCCAGGCGATGATTGCAAGGCTATTAAGTATCTTTAAATTTTGCATGGATAAGTTACCTAAGTCGGATGATTAACGGCGTCTGCTCCGCAGTAAACCCGCTCCGGCAAGAGCCGAGCCGAACAGCCACGCCGCGCCGGGGACGGGTACTGGCGCGGCGGCCAAGGCTTGCAGGTTTAACGGACCGTTGTAAACCGCCCAGACGTTGGATTGGTTGGTTAGCGGGAGGTTGCCTTCGTATACGGCTTGTCCCTGGTTGGATTTGGTGAAATCAACGTAAAAACCGTTCGGGCCGTTCACGCTGCCGCTTGGGGTGTCGGTAGCGCCGTCCGTGGTCCAGATTTTAGGCAGGGTGTAATTAAAAGGATCGGTCGCGCCGGTCTGCGGGGACGCAACTGCGGCGTTTGGGTATTGAGTTAGCAAGGCGGTGTCATTGGGATTGATGCCGTAGGTGCCTAATTGATTCCAGAGGCTTTGCAGGTCGGCGACGGTGGGCAGCGACCAGCCGGTGACTTGAGTGGAGCCGACGGTATAGGACAGATTCTGTGCATAAGCGGTGGCGCCGTACCAGTCAGCCAAAAGACCGTGCGGCATTAAAACGGAATAATAGGAGAAATCGGAAGTAGTGAGGGTGTGGGCGTTACCGCTTGGGTCGTTGACGGTGGTTCCGATTAAATTAGTGGTTCCGTTCAACAAGCCTAGGGCCGGCGTGCCGCCGGGATTATTTTCCATGGCGTTGGTGAAGTAAAGGCCGTCGGTCCAATACACGCCGTCACTGGTGTCCAGCACCAGGCCGTTGCCGATGGTGACTAAATTGGCGCTGGCGTCGGCCGCGCAAAAAGCCAGGGCTAAACCGGTTAGGCTTGATTTCAAGAAATGGTTTGGTTTGTTGTTCATGTAAAACTCCTGATATATCCTATTTATTTTTAGTTAGTATGTCGCAACTGTGTGTTGAAGACTGTTTGACTCGCTGGCGAAAACTGATGCCGTTTCAATTGCTTAGGCGCGGCTAGGCCAGCGGTTTGGGTATTGAGAATATCAAAGGCAGTCAGACCAAAAAATGCAAAAACCATACCATTTGGAATGATATTAAGTTTGTGCAATGGCTTTAATTTTGTACATGTACATATATCAGTGGCTTAGTTGTTTATATAATCAGGATGCATGATAGATACTCCGCTATTTTGAAAATGCCAAGGTGAAGGCGCTTAATTAAACATTGTTAAATAACTTGATTTAAGCCAGTTTTTGCGGGAAATCCCTTATTTTTTTTCGTGAGTTGAGAGCGGAGTTTTTCTGGATAGGGGTTCGCCGCCGAATTGAGCCTATCGCGTATACATAGGCTTTCACGGAAGAGGATGCGCCGGGCCAAAAAAACCAGTCTTGCGGGTTGCGCAAGACTGGAAAGGCGGGTAGGGAAGAGCTGATTATTAGGCTTTCAAGCGGCGGCGTCCAAGCGCGATGATGCCGGCCAGGCCCGCGGCCAGAACGCCCAGGGCGCCGGCGGGCAAAGGCACGGTCACCGGCTCGGTTGGCGCGGCGGTTTGATTGATGGTCAGCGACCAGTTGCCGGAGCCGGATGTGACCGCGCAAGAGGCGAGGTTGTTGACGGAGCCGCCGGCCGAGGTGAACGAGCCGCAGGCGTAACTGCCGCCAATCGCCAGCAAGTATTTGCCGGCGGGCAGCGTGGTGGTGATCAGTTCCGCGTTTTGGTTGCCGACGTTAACTTTGTTCACGTAACCGGTTCCGTTCAACTCCGTGCCGCTGCCCACGGTTAGGCCAACCGCGTTCAGCCAGCCGGTGGGTCCTGAGTTGGCGTAGCCGATAAAGCCGGTGACGCCGCCTTCATTGGTTGCGGTCAACCATGGCGCGGGACCCACTCCGGCGCCGCTGGCTGTGGAAACTTGGCTAAAGCTATGGCCGTTGCCGGAGACGCCGGCCGGATTGGTGTAGCCGGCGGTGCTCCACAGGGTGAACGCGGAGTTGAAATAAGCGCTGCCGCCGCTGACGTACGACATTTTGATATCCAGTGACGCGGGGGAGGGTAAGTTGAACTCTACCCAAGTGGCGTTATGCCCCCAGCCCCAGCCAAATCCGGCTGCGCTATTATTGTGACCGTCCCAGGCGAAAATGGCCAAGCCGCTGCCGGAAATTGAATAACTGTTGGGCAAATTGCCCGCCGCTTGGGTGCCGGTGGACACAGTGGTACTAGGAGGATAGAAAATCGATTGGGCTTGACTTGGCGTCGCCATGCTCAGCGCCGAAGCGGTCAACAGCGCGGAAACGGCTGCCTGTAATTTTAATGTTTTCATATCATGTTCTCGATGTTGTGAAAGACTAAATATTTTTGCTGTTTTCGTGTTGAAGACTGTTTGATCCGCTGACAAAAATTGGCGCTTTTTCCGAAGGATAGGCGTGGCTAGGCAACGATTTGGATAATTGGAATCTCAAAGGCAGTCTAGCTGATTCCGCAAAAATCATGCCATAATGATGCGGATTAGGTTTGCGTAATGGTTTTTGCGGTGGCGCGGGTATGCAATTCAGAGGGTTAGGCGTTTTTGTAATGGGTCTGCGAGATAGAAGACGGCCGGTATTGAAAATACCTGCTCGAAGGCGATTTATTAAACAATGTTAAATCACGCAATTTAATTTGATTTTTGTGGCATTTCCCTTGTTTTTTTTCGATTCGTTGAGCGCCGGTTTTTCCATGGCGTGAATAGTTCTTCGCCGCCGGGTTATGCCTCGGCGGCGAAGGCGGGCCATGACTTATTCCGCTACCGGTTTTTGCTTGGGTTTATGCCGGTTAATCAGAAAATACACCACCGGAATCACGATCAGGGAGAACAGGGTTGAGGCGATGATGCCGAAGATAAAACTCCAGGCCAGTCCGGAGAAGATAGGGTCCAGCACGATCATCATGGAGCCGAGCACCGCCGACGCGGCGGTCAGGAATATCGGATGCAGGCGTATCGCCCCGGCTTCAATGATGGCGTCGGCCAGACTGATTTCCGGCTTGGCGCGGTAAATGTTTTCTATGAAGTCGATTAATATTATGGAGTTGCGCACCACGATGCCGGCCAGCGCGATCATGCCTATCATGGCCGTGGCGGTGAAATATACCGGCGTGGCGTAGCCGGCCACCGGCGAGGTGAACAGATTAATCAGCCAAAAACCGGGCATGATGCCGATCACGGTCAAGGGTATGGCGATCATCATGATCAGCGGCACGCCTAAGGAGCCGGTTTGGCCTACCAATAATATGTAGATCATGACCATGGCGGCGGCGAATGCCAAGCCTAGGTCTCGGAATACGTCCACGGTGATTTTCCATTCGCCTTCGCCGTCCAATTCCGCGCGGTAGCCGGGCGGCAGGGGTTGCCGCTCGAACGCGCCGAATAAATCCAGTACCGCTTCCACCGGGCTGCGACCGGCCATTTCGGCGGTAACAAAGGCCACGCGTTGCAGATTTTTATGGTAAATGGCTTGTTGCGAGGAGCCCTCGCTAAAATGGCCGAGTTCGCCCAGTCTGACCAGACGGCCGTCGGCGGTTTTCAGGCTGAGGGCGGCCAGGTCTTCCACGGAGGAGCGCGCGGCGCGCGGCAGTTGCAGCAAGATGCGCAGCGGCAGGCGTTCCTCGGCGGCGTGCAGCAGGCCGGTGTTGGCCCCCTCCGCCGCCAGTTGCAGGGTTTCGGCGATTTGCGCGGCGGTGACGCCCACTAGCGCGGCCTTGTCCTGATCGACGATAAAGCTCCATTGAGTTTGCGCCGCTTCCGCGCTGTCGTCTATGTCCACCACGCCTTCGGTTTGCCGCATGTCGCCGCGCACCCGGCCGGCGACGCGGAGGATGTCCGGGTAGTTTGCCTCCGGCGGGCCGTAAATTTCGGCGGTCAGGGTGGACAAAACCGGCGGGCCGGGCGGGGATTCCACGATTTTAACGTTCGCGCCGTACGCTTGTTCGATACGGTCTATTTCCGGCCGCATGCGCAGGGCGATTTCGTGCGAGCCTTGGGCGCGGCGGGTTTTGTCGGCCAGCACGATGCGGATGTCGCCGACGTGCGGGCCTTGGCGCAGGTAATAATGGCGCACCATGCCGTTAAAGTCCATCGGCGAGGCGAGGCCGACATAGCTTTGGTAGCTGCTGATTTCGTTGACGGTGGCCAAATAGCGGCCCAGGGCGGCGGCCACTGCGTCGGTGCTTTCCAAGGATGAGCCCTTGGGCATGTCGATGACGAGTTGCAGTTCGTTTTTGTTGTCGAACGGTAACAGTTTTAGCGGCACCACCCTGGTCACCGCCATCATGGCCGAGGCGGCGAAGGCGATCATTACGCCGCCTAGAAACCACCAGGCCTTGGCTTTGCCGTGCAGCAGCGGGGCGAGTATGGCGTGGTAGAGTTTAAAGCCGCGGCTTTGCTTGAGGTCTAGGGCCGGGCCATGGTCCTTGCCGTATTCGCTTTTCAACAGCCGGTAACTGGCCCATGGGGTTACGGTGAAGGCTATAACCAAGGATAGCAGCATGGCCACCGGCACGTTAAACGCCATCGGGGCCATGTAAGGGCCCATCATGCCGGTGATGAACAGCATGGGCACGAAGGACATGATGACGGCGAAGGTGGCGAGTATGGTCGGCGGCCGAATTTCGTCCACCGCCGTCAGCAAGGCTTGCAGCGGCGGTTGTTTGCGCATTTGGTAATGGCGGTGGATGTTTTCCACGTCTACGATGGGGTCGTCCACCAGCAGGCCCAGGGATAGGATCAAGGCGAACAGGGTAACCCGGTTTATGGTGTAGCCGAACACCAGGTCGCAGAGCAAAGTAATGGCGAAGGTCATCGGCACGGCCAGCGAGACGATCAGCGATTCCTTGAATCCTAGGGTCAGCGCCAGCAACACGATGATGGTCAGCACGGCGATGGAGAGGTGGGTGACCAGTTCGTTGACCTTGTGGTCGGCGGTTTCACCGTAATCGCGGGTGACGCTGAGTAGTACATTGTCCGGAATCAGCCCGCCTTGCAATTCTTCGGTCAGGGCCAGCACTTGCTCGGCGACGCTGACGGCGTTGCTGCCGCGGCGCTTGGCGATGGCGAGGGTGACCATTTCTCTTTCCTCGCCGGCTTGCGGCAGCGGCGCTTCGGACGGGCCTATGCGGCGCATGTCCTTGACCGCCGGCCCAAAGCCGATGCGGGTGTAATACTCGGTGTCGGCCGGGCCGTCGAGAATTTGCGCCACGTCGCGCAGGCGCAGCACTTTGCCGGCGTGTTGGCTGACGACGGCGGCTCCGACTTGGTCCACGGATTGATAATAGGGGCCGGCTTCCAGGGCTATATCCTTGGAGTCGCGGGTCAGGCCGCCGACTTGCAGGTTAAAGTTGTTTTGCAACAAGGCTTGCCGCGTTTCGCTCAGGCTGACGCCGGCGGCATCCAGCTTGGCCGGATCCGGGTATACCGAGATGCGGCGGGGCGCGCCGCCGACTACCCAGCTGTTGCCGACATTGTTGACGGCGCGCAGGCGCTCCACCAGTTCGTCCGCGATGCGGCGCAAGTCCATGGCTCCTAAGGTTTTGTCTTGGGCGGACAAGCTGAGCAGCAGTATCGGCGTGTCGTCGATGTTGACCGCCTTGACCAGCCAATTGCTGACGCCGGGCGGGATCAGGTCTTGGTTGGCCAGTAGTTTGTCGCGGGTTTTGATCAGGCTGTTCTCTAGGTTTTCACCGACGAAATAACGCACGGTGACTACTGCTTGCCCCGGTTTGGCGACCGAGTATACATACTCGACGCCGGGAATTTGTTTCAGCAAGGCTTCCAGGGGGGTGACGATTTGTTTTTCCACTTCGTCGCTGCCCGCGCCGGGGGCGGTGACGAATACGTCCATCACCGGCACGATGATTTGCGGGTCTTCCTCGCGCGGGGTCAGCAGCAAGGCGACGCCGCCGGCCAACAGGGAGATCAGTAAAAATAGAAGTGAGAGGTGCGAGGTGGTGAACAGGCGGACGATGCGCACCGTCAGGCTGTCGCGCGGTTGTTCTTGACTATTCATGGCGCTGCTTCCAGGTCGGTCATGATGGTTTCGCCGGGCCGCAGGCCGGACAGTACTTCCAGTTGCGCGCCGTAGGACTTGCCGGTGCGGATATGCTGAATATGGGTGTATTCGCCTTCCACCACTCTTACCGCTTGCAATTGGCCATAGTGCATGACGGCGCTGGCCGGTATCAGCAGCGCGGTTTGCCGGTCTTCACAGGCGAGCTCCAGGCGGCCGAATTGGCCGTGCGCCAGGCCGGGAGCCGGCGGCAGAGCTACTTTTAGCAAGCGGCTGCGGGTTTGCGGGTCGATTTCCGGGGCGATTTCTTCTATTTTGCCCTTAAGGGTTTGATTGAGCGCGTCGATTTGCACTTCCACCGTTTGTCCCGCATGCAGCGCGGTTTGGCATTGTTCGGCAATGCCGGCTTCCAGCCGCAGGTCGCCGGGTTGATGAAAACTCAGTAGAGCGAGTCCGGGTTGCGCCATATCGCCGGGATTGAGCCAACGTTCGCCGACCACGCCGTCGAACGGCGCTAGAATTGCGTCCTCGGCCAGTTGGGCCTGGGTTTGTTCGGCGCGGCCGGCCGCTTGTTTGAGCAGGGCGGCGGTGGTTTGCGCTTGGGCGACGGCGGCGTCGTAGGTTTGCCGGGTGGCGGCTTGTTTTTCGTAAAGTTGCGTTACCCGCTTTAGGTCTTGTTCTGCTTGCCGGGCTTGCGCTTGGGCGGCTGTCAAGGCGGCGGCGGCGGCGGCGTGGGCGGCGCGCGGCTCGCGGTTGTCCAGCCGCGCCAGCACGCCGCCTTGTTTGACTCTGTCGCCGACGCGCGCCGGCATTTCTAGAATGCGGGCCGGATATTTGGCGCTGATTTTTACCGCTTGCCGCGATTTGACCACGCCTTGCCAGGCTAGGGTGTTTGCCAGGGATTGGGAGGTGAGTTTGAGGGTGCGGGCGCCGGCCGGTAAGGCTTGACCGCTGGCCGCGCTGAGGCCGGGTTGCAGTTTGCCGCCGCGAAACAGGCCAAGCTGCCAGGCGATGATGCATAGCAAGGCGGCGACGGCGCTGGCCGCGAATAGGTTTTTCGGGATTTTGATGACGATGACCGAGTGGTTCATGGGTTTGAGTTCCTGATTATTGCCAGTGGCCGCAGGCTTGTTTTAATTCGGCTTCGGCGCGCAAGGCGTCGTAGCGGGCGTTGATTAAGCGGTTTTGCATGCGTTCGTGCGCTGTTTGCGCCTCCAGGTAGCGGGTGACGCTGGCGGCGCCGGCATGGCGCTGTTCTTCCACCAGGCGCAAGGCTTCGGCGGCGGCGGCGACCGCCGCCGCGCCGGCTTCTATGCGTCCCAAGGCTTCCTGTAGTTTTAGTTGCGCGGTTTTTAGTTGATTTTCAATCGCTAAGCGGATTTGCCGGGTTTGCTCGCGGGCGGCGTTGACTTCATGTTCGGCTTTGTTGATTTTTTCTTGGGTGGCGAAGCCATTGAATAGGTCCAATTCCACCATCACGCCGGCGGTCAAATTGTCGCGGCTGCTGCTATAGGTCAGGTTTTTGCTGTCGGAGCCGTAACTGACGTAAGCGTCGGCGCGCGGTAGATAGGCGGCTTGGGCGGCGTTAAGCTGTTGCTCGGCCGCGGCCAGTTTTTTTTCGGCGGCCTTGAGTTCCGGATGCTGGCCGAGGGCTTGGTTCAGTAATTCGTTGAATGCGGCCGGCCGCGCCGGAGTCGGCAGCGGTTGTTGGTCGGCGATGGCTAGTTCTTCACCTATTTCAAGGCCGAGCAGGGTTTTTAGCATGGCGCGCGCCAGTTCTATGGCGTTGGCGGTTTGAATCTCCGCTTGCTTGGCATCCGCCAGTTGCGCTTCTATGCTTAATACGTCGGATTTGAGTTCCGCGCCGGCGGCCATGCGCGTTTGCGATTGTTTTAATTCGCTGTCCACTGTGTTTAGCACGCTAAGGCTGACTTGATGCGCCGCGCCAGCCGCCAGTTCACCGTAATAGGCGGCGGCGACGCTGCTGAGCAAGCGGTTGCGGGTGGCGTCTTTTTCCAGTTCCGTGGCGTCGATGCCAAGCTTGACGGCTTGGCTGAGGTAATAATCCTGGCCGCCGCGAAACAGGGAGTAGCTGGCGGTGACTTGCGGCCGGTAGTCTTCCACGAAGCCGGGGTGGTTAAAATCCGTGCCGCCGAAGTTTAAGCGCCGTTCGGCGATCAGCATGGAGAAGGCTTGCGCCGGATTGTTGCTATATAAAAAGGATAATCCGATTTTGATTTGCGGATAGAAGCTTGATACGGCTTGCCCGAATTGCGCGTCGGCCTGGCCGATGCGCTCTTGCATGATTTGCAGTTCCGGGTTGTTGCTCACGGCAAGTTCCATGACTTGGTCCAGAGTATATAGCTTGGTTTCCGCCGCCGCGCACAGGCAGTATGACAGCAACCCGGCTAGCTTTATGCCGTGTTGTGATAAAGTTGTCATATTTGACTCGTATGTTTGTAATTAATCATTTGCTTATATTGTAGCGCATTTTCCGGTTAAGTGTTATGTTATTGCCGCCGGTTGCGCCGGTGATGATTTTTTTCACACGATAGCTTAATTGTTTGTAAAATGATAGCTTGAAAAGTTGGTTTAGCGTGGTAACTTAAGCTTTCCTGCATAATAATAATTACCCAGAGAGGATAAATCGCATGAGTATTGATGAGAACAACAATGAAGTCGGCGCCGGCAGCCAGCCAGAACCGGCGCAACCGGCCGCTCCCGCCAGCGCACACAGTGCTTCCGTTTCCGCCGCGCAAAACGCCGCCGGTAATGCGGTGGGTTCATTTTTGGCCTTGCAACAATCCAATCCTAAGATTTTTTACGGCGCAATCGCCGGCGTGGTGTTAGTCTTGTTATTGTTGTTGGTTGGCGGCGGCGGTTCTGAGTCTAAATTGCCGGTGCATCAAGCCAAGCCGGTGGTGGTGGGACAAAATTATGTTTTAAAATCCGCTAACGCGCACGATCCTAGTTCGACGGTGCGTTTGGTGGCGGTGCCGGGCTCGATGGCGGCCTATGACGATACCGAGGAAAACGACCGCGAAGGCGGTTGCAAGCATATTCCTCAAGGCACTCCGGTGAAAGTGACCCAATCTCAAGACGCTTACGGTAAAAAAGATGTATTCGCCGAGGTGGAAATGTTGGGCGGCGAGTGCGAAGGTAAAAAAGGCTGGGCTTTGTCCATCAATCTGCAATAAATCGTTCCGCAGTAAATCGATCTGCGAAAATTGTTGACAAGAAAATTTCAATAAGTATAATAGCTGAATCTTAAGCAATGCGGGAATAGCTCAGTGGTAGAGCACAACCTTGCCAAGGTTGGGGTCGCGAGTTCGAATCTCGTTTCCCGCTCCAAAAATTTTAAAAGCCGCGCCTAATTCGCGGCTTTTTTATTTGTCTTACTGGCTGCGTAGCAAAGTGGTTATGCAGCGGCCTGCAAAGCCGTATACACCGGTTCGATTCCGGTCGCAGCCTCCATTAAATTTCAATTAAATCAGCCGCTTATAAAGCGGCTTTTTTATGCTCATCAAAAAAATCCTTGTAAAAGTAGCCTAAAAATCGTAAAAAATACCCAAAAAAAAGGCTGTGGATTGGTTAAAACCAATTTTCAGCGGCTTGTTTGTGGGATTATGCGAGTATTTAAAATGGCTTTGATACGTCAGCGGAAGGGTGGTTCTTGGGAAATTATTATTCAGCGCAAGGGGCTGTTGCCTAAGCCGCATTACGCCTCGGCAAATACGGAGGCAGAGGCGCGCGAGTATGCGGCCGGGGTTGAACGACTACTGGATCAGGGTGTGTTGCCGGATTCACTGGCACCGGCGACGGCTGATTCTGCGGTATTGCGGGATTGGGCCCGGCAGTATTTGGCGTGCGTGGCGGCTGTGTCAAATGCAGATCGGGATGTGCTGGAGTCAATGTGGGATCAGTTGGCGTTATGGCCGGTGTCTCGACTGACGGGGGAGTGGGCCGAGAATTGGGTGGCGGATATGAAATCCAAGGGGTTGGCGCCCAGCACGATCCGGCATAAGTCCGGAGCGGTGAGGCGGCTATTGGATTGGGCGCTACGGAAAAAAATGTTGCAGGTGAATCCGTTTGCTTTTTTGCCGAAGAAATTTGCGAGTTATGCGCCGGCAGACGGGATTGCCGTGGAGGACGTTGAGCGCGATCGGCGGTTGTTGCCGGGCGAGTATGAGCGGTTGATGCGCATTCTGGATGGAGAAATGCCCGAGGGAAAGCAGCGGGGGCTTGTTAGCACGGATCGGGCTGGACGGCGGTTGCTGTTTATTTTGGCATGTGAGTCAGCTATGCGGTTGCGGGAGATGTTTACCTTGGAGCCTCGGCAGGTGGATTTAGGCAAACGGACGATCTTTCTTGAGAAAACCAAGAATGGCGATAAGAGGCAGGTGCCGTTATCCAGCATTGCTGTAGCGGAGTTGGCGGCATGGCCTATGGATGATGAGTTTGTGTTTCCGTGGTTTAAGGGGGATTATTCGCGTTCCGGGTTGAAGAAAATGAGTACGCATATCAGCCAAAAATGGCGGACGGTGGCGCGGCTGGCGGGATGCGTGGATCTACGGTTTCATGATTTGCGGCATGAGGCAGTATGTCGGCTGTATGAGCGGACTACGCTGGGGGATGTGCAGATTGCCCGGATTACCGGGCATCGCGATTTGAAGATGCTGAAACGCTATTCTAATTTGCGGGGGAGCGATTTGGCGGAACGGTTATGGTGATAGTATGTTCATTGCGCACTTTGGTATTTTGCCAGGTCAATGAGGGCTTTGCGTGGGCGACCACGGCCTTGGTGCTTGATGACGGGCGCTGGGTTTTCTTGCCGGTCACGCTGTCCTGATTCGGCCAATTTGACAATGTAATTCAGTAAGTGTTGGCGTACGAAACGCCAATCATCACCGATTTTGGCCGCCGGGATTTCGCCGGATGCGGCTAGGCCTCGCATGGTTGGGACGGATACGCGGAGGTATTCGGCGGCTTCGTTGGTGGTTAGGATTTCTGTCATGGGTGTAGCTCCGCCATGTGTTTGGATAGTAGGTCGATTTCTTTCGGGGGCGCGGTTTCGAGTAGTTCGAAGATGCAGCACTGGAGGCCGACGCGACAGCCTTAAGGTCAATCATTATCGGCTTTAGAACCGACTGACGTTTCTGCATGTTGCTTATATCCTCATCACCTATCAATCATCGGTTAACTGTTTCTTTATTTCAACTACTCCCATTTGAGTGAAAAATCGTCTAATTTGACAAAGCCCTGAAAAATATGCATTCCAATGGCTTTCATTGCTTTAAAACTAGACGCTTTCTGAGTCAATTGGGAGTAATTTTTCCTGAAAAAAAACAAATTCCATGTTTGCATATTCCTATTGAATTTCAGATTTATTTTCAAAAATAAGGTATCGTTATTACTGCTAACATGCTTTGCAGACCATATACCACTCATTAAAATCATCATTTATGGGTTGATGAAGGTTTTTGATAATTTTCATCCAAATTTCAGTCAGGTTTTGCAAACACAGCAAACATAATACTGCTGTTCGTCAATTAATAATTTTGCACTACGACAATGACCACACCGCACTAATTTAAGCGTTCCATTTGTCAACCATTTTGAAATTACCCATGCTTCCGAGAAATCCAGAATTGGTTCTGAGCTGGAAACTGATTTAATATATGAAGAGTAGCGTCGATATGAAGTAATTGTTCGCTGACAAAATTCGTCTACGTTCTGAATACGAAAATAAACGGCATATAACGTAGCCTCTTTAGTTCGTAAATGGCTTTTGTATATGAAATGCGGCGAAGTTTTCAATGAACCACTGGCTGGCGAGCGATGGTGCATGTCGACATAGGCTTTTCGAAGAATGCCTGCCGATAATCCAGTTTCCTTGACTACGATTGATATCCTAGCATCAAGTGATAGTAGATCCATTGCTAAGGCATATCGATTAATGGTATCCAGACTCATATATTTTTCTTTATAAGAAGATTAATAAAATTCCACTTTATCCATGTCGAAATTTTTC